>JAESTD010000179.1 GCA_016763755.1 Mucilaginibacter sp. | reverse complement strand
CGCATTTGTTTAATGCCATGCCGCAGATGCATCACCGCGAGCCGGGTTATATCCCAGCCATATTTGAAGAGCGCCCGTATACCAGTATAGTCGCTGATGGCAACCATGTAGACTGGCCGATGATCCGCCTTGCCAAGCGCGAGTTAGGAGACAAGCTATTCCTGATAACAGATGCAGTTACTGCAGCGACTGAAGGCGCCTACCAGCACCGCCTTGAGGGTGATAAGTATGTTATGCCTGACGGTACCTTATCCGGCTCGAGTTTAACAATGTTAAAGGCCGTACAGAACTGCGTGGAGAAAGTAGGGATAGGTTTGGCTGAAGCGGTTAATATGGCTTCGCTTTATCCGGCGCAGTTGGCAAAGCAAGCAACTAAGGGTAGTATACGCGCAGGTTTTGATGCAGATCTCATCATCTTTAATGCTCAATTTAAAGCAGTTGCCACCATATTAATGGGCAAATATTTAACCATTACCATATAAAATTTTAACAATACCATTAATTATCTATTTTTGATAAATCTTCCGTTGCATGAAATACAAAAGAGTCCTTCTAAAACTTAGCGGCGAATCACTAATGGGTGAGCGCCAGTATGGTATTGATAACAAACAGGTTCTGCAATACGCGCAGGACATAAAAGCCGTAAAAGATCAGGGAATTGAGATTGCTATCGTAGTTGGCGGTGGTAACATTTTCCGTGGTTTAAGCGCTGAAAAATCCGGAATGGAACGCGCGCAAGCCGACTACATGGGCATGTTAGCTACCGTTATCAATTGCATGGCCTTACAAAATGCACTGGAAAGCATTGGGGTAGAAACACGCCTGCAATCGGCCATTAAAATGGAGCAGATCTGCGAGCCTTATATCCGCCGCCGTGCCATGCACCATCTGGAGTGTGGTAAAATAGTGATATTTGGTGCCGGTACCGGTAACCCATATTTTACTACGGATACAGCAGCATCGTTACGTGCGATAGAGATAAAAGCAGATGTTGTACTCAAAGGTACCCGTGTTGACGGTATCTACACTGCTGATCCGGAGAAAGATCCAACCGCAACCCGCTACGACGAGATCAGCTTCCAGGAAGTTTATGACAAAGGCTTAAATGTGATGGACATGACAGCAATTACCCTTTGCCAGGAGAACAAGCTTCCTATAATCGTTTTTGATATGAACAAAGAAGGCAACTTCATGAAAATAGCCGAAGGCAACCAGATAGGTACCTTGGTTAAGTAACAAGAAACAAACAAGAAAGGCCTGCTGATTCAGCAGGCCTTTCTTGTTATAACTCCCTGTCATCGCGAGCGTAGCGCGGCAATCTCTTTAGGACAATTATACACCTTGCATGTTTTACCTGTTTAAAGAGATTGCTTCGTTCCTCGCAATGACGTGTTGGCGTATTGTTTTGTATATCTACTTCTTATTCCTATCATAATACCCAAACACCTTTTGCAGTAACGGCGTGCTACGCGCCGACAAGTTTTGGCGAATGTTCAATTCTTCTTTAGCAATCACTGTAAACAGACCTGCAATGGCCTTTTGGGTTACATAATCACTTATGTTTGGGCTAACTTTGGTTACCAAAGGGATCTTGTTATAGGCAGCAGCGGCATCACCATAATATTTAGTGGCGCCAACCTTGTTTAAACTGCCTTGTATAATAGGTTTAAAGTTTGCTGATAGCTGCGCTGTAGTAGTGCGCTCAAAATACTGCGTAGCTGCGTCCTGCTGACCTAATAGTATATTGGTGACATCTTGTATGGTCATCTGTTTAATAGCGTTTACAAACACGGGTTTAGCCTGTGATGCCGCATCCTCTGCTGCGCGGTTAAGTGACAGGATAACGTCATCTGCCAATTTACCCAGGCCAATACTACGCAGGGTGCTTTCAACTTTTTGCGCCTCGGGCGGGAAAAGAATTTTGATAGCGGCATTTTTAAAGAAACCATCAACGGCTGATAGCTGATCCGAGCTTTTACTTGTACCCAGTTCAAGCGCTTGCTTAAGGCCGTTGCTTATTTCCAGCTGACTTGGATTACCATATTGCTGCACAGTGGTTTGCGCAACCTGGTTTAAGGTGTCGCAACTGCTAAAGCCGATAAAAAGTAAAGGAATAAGTAGAAAAAGTTTTTTCATGGTGGTATAAAAGCAAAATTGCTGCCAACAGGGGCAGCAATTTCTATGTTTAGTTTTGAGTGTGTGCGATGTAATTTACCAGCCTTTTACTATCACATAAGCGATACCGGCAAGTAATGCAGATATAGGGATGGTGATGATCCAGGCCCAAATCAGGTTGATGGTAACACCCCAACGCACGGCAGATACACGCTTTGTTAAACCAACGCCGATAATTGAACCGGTAATGGTGTGTGTGGTTGATACCGGGATACCAAAGTTTTCGGTAATGAACAGCGTTATAGCACCGGCAGATTCTGCAGCAACACCTTCAAGCGGGGTTACCTTTGTGATCTTAGTACCCATGGTCTTAACAATTTTCCAACCGCCAGACATGGTACCTAAAGCAATAGCAGAGTAACAGGCTATCGGGATCCAATTTGGCATTTCCGTGCCCGAAGTTATAACTTGTTGCGATACTAATGCCACATAGATAATACCCATTACCTTTTGGGCATCGTTACCACCATGTGCAAAGCTTAGTGCTGCAGAAGAGATCAGCTGACCTGTTTTGAACCATTTCTCGGCCTTTGCAGGCTTTGCGTTTTTGCAGATGTGCAAAATGATGATGGTTACTATATAAGCGATGAACAAACCGATAAACGGAGCCAGGAAAATATAAGCAATGGTTGTTAAAACTACTTTAGTATTTACAGCCGCAAAGGCATTGGCCCCCATAAACAGCGCGTTTGTCATGCCGGCACCGGCAAAACCGCCAATGAGGGTGTGTGATGAGCTTGACGGGATACCAAACCACCAGGTGATCAAGTTCCAGGTGATAGCCGCTATTAAACCGGCCAACACTACGTGGATAGTGATAAATTGGGCTATTACCGTTTTAGCTACCGTGTTGGCCACCTCAAAGTTTCCGCCGTGGAAACCCCAGTAACGCACTGCTATATAGGCAAGAAAGTTAAAGAATGCTGCCCACAGAACTGCCTGGAAAGGTGTTAAAACCTTAGTAGATACTATGGTAGCAATAGAGTTTGCTGCATCGTGGAAACCATTAATAAAATCAAAAACTATGGCAAGTACAACAACAGCAACAAGTAGGGTAGTTACCATTTACTTATGCGTTTTTGATTAATATAGATTCCATTACGTTAGCAGCATCCTCGCACATATCCGTAGCGGTCTCTAAGGCCGATAGTATCTCTTTATATTTTATTAAACGAATAGCATCTGTTTCGTACAAAAACAGGTCGGCAACGGCACGGTCAAATACATAGTCGGCCTGGTTTTCAACACTGTTAATGCGGATACAAGAATCTGCAATGGCGCGTACGTTACGCAGATCTTTCAGCTCACGAACAGCTTTTTCCAGATCGTTTGCAGCCTGTAGTATCAACTCAGATAATTTTTTGATGTGCTCGTTGTAATCATCAATTTTATACAGGTTCATACGGTTAGCAGCGCCATGTATATAATCGGCAATGTCATCAATGGCAGTAGCCAGGGTGTGGATGTCTTCGCGATCAAACGGGGTGATGAAGTTTTTACCTAATTCAAGATAAACCTGGTGAGTTAGCTCATCGCCTTTGTTCTCCAGTTTATCTATCTGCCTGAAAAGTTCCTCGCGGGTGGCAGGGTTATTTGAGTTAACTGCCTCAACTAAAACGGTAGACATCGCTACCACGTTGCTTGCTGCTTGTTCAAATAAGGGGAAAAAGGTTTTTTTGTCCTTTGGTACAAAGTACTGAAAAATACTGTTAAGTGACATCTTTACTTCTTAAAATTTCAGTAAAGGTACGGTTAGAATGTTAAGTTAATGTTAACTTTTTAACACTGGGATATTCGGGAAGGGAAGCGTTTGTTTCGCCATTTGTAATGTAAATCCAAAGGTTGAGCCCAGCCCCTCGGTACTGCGTACGCTGATGGTTTGCTGATGCGCTTCAATAATATGTTTTACGATAGCCAAACCCAAGCCTGAGCCACCGATTTGCCTTGAGCGGCTGCTATCCGTACGGAAAAAACGTTCAAACAAGCGTGGAAGAAACTTTTCTTCAATACCGATGCCATCATCTGTTACCTCAATCAACACCTGGTCGTGCAGGGTAAAAAGGCTTACAGCAGTGTTGCCGCCTTCTTTACCGTATTTAAAAGAGTTGTCTATCAGGTTAACCAATACCTGGCGTATTTTCTCGCGGTCAGCGTTTACAAACAGTGCGTCATCGTATTTTTGTTTAAACGTTAACTTAATATTGTGCTGCTTACTCTTTAACTCTAACGATTCAAACACCTCTTTTATCAGGTCGTTTATTTTAAACTTGGTGTAGTTGATAGGGATCTCACCGCTTTCCAGCTTAGATATTTCATCCAGGTCATTGATGAGATAGCTCAAGCGATCAACATTTTTTGATGCCTTTTCTAAAAATTGCGTAGCCATCTCTCTGTCTTCAAACCCATCATCCTGTAAAGCTTCGATATATCCCTGTATGGCAAAAAGCGGGGTTTTAAATTCATGTGAGATGTTAGACAAAAAATCGCGGCGGAATTTCTCTTGCCTTTTCAACTCGTCTATCTCGCTTTTCTTTTGGCCTGCCCATTCTTTTACTTCCTTTTCTACATCGTTAATAGGGTCAGCGCTAATGTGTTCGCCAAGCGCATCGCGCAGATCGCGGCCAAGCTTAAGATTGTGAATAAGCTTGTAGATGATCTTTATTTTTGAGTAGATATATTTCTCTATCAGATAATAAAATACAAGGTAACTGGTGATGAAGGTAACCATGAAGGTTATCATCATATCGTACCATTTGTGCTGAAAGTAGTAATTAACTGCCGATAAGGTGATGGCAACTGCGGCAGCGTTTATTAAAATGAGAACGCGCAATTTCATAGCATAAAGTTAAATAAAACAGCGCGTTGGGATGTTAAAATATCGTTATTATTTTGCTGATTCGGCCTCAATGTTGATAGTCACATCATCGCTCATGGTCATGCTGCTGCCGCCGATGCCGAAATCACGACGATTGATCTTAAAACTGCCTTTAAACAAATGGCCGGTACTGATAGCCGCGTAGGAAAAAGGCACCTCAACTGCTTTGGTCTTATCTTTAATGGTGAGGTTGAAAACACCCACAAAACTGCTCCCTTTTTTCTGGAACGAGGTTGAACTCATAGTGATCTTTGGGTATTTAGCCACATCAAAATAATCCTCATTCTTAAGGTGATTATCGCGCATGGTGTTATCCGTGTTGATAGATGCTGCTTCGGCCACAGCTTCAATTTTGCTTGTCCCTAATTGCGCCGGATCAAACTGAATAGCAGCCTGCACCTTATCAATAGTGCCGCCGGTTTTTATGCCGAGATTTTTCAACTCAAAGCTGATCTTTGATTTGGTCAGGTCAGTTTGTGCAAACACACCGGGGCTTACCAATAATAAAAGGATAACTGTAAAAATATTTTTCATGTGGTGGTATGACTTGTTATATTGTTTAGGGTTTAAATTGATACCCAAAATTGAAGCGCGTAAGTTAGTGATCGTTTTACTTTCATGATACCTCACTGTAAAACTGCTCAAGAAATTGCTCCATAAAACTATGCCTTTGCAGGGCAATTTGTTTACCAGTCTCGGTATTCATCTTGTCTTTAAGCAGTAACAACTTTTCGTAAAAATGATTGATGGTAGGTGCAGTGGTATTCTTGTACTGCTCTTTGGTCATGTGCAGGTTAGGCACTATATCAGGATTAAATATCTCACGCCCTTTGTGCCCACCGTAGGTAAAAGCGCGTGCTATGCCTATGGCACCAATAGCATCCAGCCGGTCAGCATCCTGTACAACCGCCAGCTCCGGCGAATGAAAGGTCGTTTTATCAAAACTTGCCTTAAAAGACATGTGCCTGATGATCTGTGCAACATGTTCAACAACAGCTGCGTCAGCATTGATGCTTTTGAGAAAGCTTGTGGCAGTTGCAGGGCCTATTTCTTCGTCGCCGTTGTGGAATTTGCTGTCGGCAATATCATGCAGCAAAGCGGCCAGCTCAACAATAAGCTGATCGCAATTTTCGGTTGCGGCAATTTTTTTGGTGTTGGTCCAAACGCGTTGAATGTGCCACCAATCGTGCCCGCCCTCGGCGTTTTTTAGAGTTTCCTTTACAAAATCTACGGTACGGTCAATTATATCCTTGTTCTCCATTTTGGCATCAGTTGGGACGCAAATATAGACAACAAGTTGGCCGTAATAAGAATATTGTTAAGCGGCTTCGGCTTTGTTAGGGCTTATCAGGTCGGTAAGTTCACTATCAAGGATATCAGCTATTTGGAAAAGGCGCTCTACTGTTATTTTAGTATAACCGAGCTCAATTTTGCTGTAAGCGTTCTGCGAAATGTTTAGCTTTGCAGCCAAGTATTCCTGCGTGTAATTTAGATCTTCGCGCCTTTTGCGGATGTTGATCGCAACGGCTTTTACTTTGTGGTTCAGTGTACTGTTCATTGTGAGATTTTGTGCAATTGGTATACTAACGAGAATTTTGCGGACGCGGATTTAAAAAAATACATTTTAGGTTAAATTATTTTCTTAGTTATATTTTTTAACCTTTATGGCAGGCGCTTAACGTTAGCGTTAACGATGGGAGGGTTTGCCCTATCAAAAAATCAATGTTTAAGCGTTGAAATAAATCGTTGCACAAAAAAAGCGGCGAGATCAACTCGCCGCTTTTTATTTTAAAGACTTCGGACTATAGACTTCCGACTTCTTATATCAACAGCCTTACAGGCTCTTCTAATAATGATTTAAGGGTTTGCAGGAATGCAGCACCTGTTGCACCATCAACCACACGGTGATCAGCGCTCAGGGTTACCTTCATGATGTTACCCGGTACTACTGCGCCATTTTTAACAACCGGTATTTGTTGTATACCGCTAACGGCAAGGATACAAGCGTTTGGCGTATTAATGATGGCCGTGAACTCATCAACACCAAACATACCTAAGTTAGAGATGGTGAAGGTAGAACCTTCCATTTCTGCTGGCTGTAGTTTTTTAGATTTTGCTTTGCCGGCAAAGTCTTTTACTTCGGCAGAGATATGGCTTAATGATTTGCCATCAGCAAACTTCACAACCGGAACTAATAGACCTTCATCAACCGCAACCGCTACACCAATGTGTACGTGCTCGTTGGTGCGGATCTTATCACCAAGGAATGACGAGTTGATAGCAGGATGCTGGCGCAGGGCAACAGCAACGGCTTTAACAACAAAATCATTGAATGATATTTTAACCGGAGCAATGTCGTTCATTTTAGCGCGGGCAGCAATTGCCTGGTCCATATCAATAGACATGGTAACATAGAAATGCGGCGCGGTAAACAAACTCTCAGATAAACGACGGCTGATAGCCTTACGCATTTGCGTAACAGGCCTTTCGCTGAATTTCTCTTCGCCGGTAAAGGTTGGCAAAGTGATAGGCGCTTTATCTGCAGCCGGTGCAGATGCACCTTGAGCAGCAGGAGCGCTTTCTGCTTTCGCAGAAGGGGTAAAGCCTTCAATATCTTTTTTGATGATACGGCCGCCATCAGCAGAACCTTTTACATCATTTAAGTTGATGCCTTTATCTTTAGCTATTTTACGTGCTAAAGGCGATGCTTTTACACGGCTGTCATCAGCAGTTGAACCTTCGTTTGAAGAAGATGCAGTAGCAGCTGGCGCAGATGAAGTTTCTGCAGCAGGCGCTTGTTCCTGCGCAGGGGCGGCAGATGCTTGTCCATCGGCACCATCGGCATTATCCAGTAAAGGTTGGATATCTGTACCTTCTTTACCAACGATAGCAATAATGTCGTTTACTTTAGCAGCTTCGCCTTCTTTAACACCAATGTAAAGCAGGGTACCTTCTTCGTAACCTACAACTTCCATGGTAGCTTTATCGGTAGCTACATCAGCTAATGAGTCATCAGACTTTACTTTATCACCAACCTGAAAGTTCCATTTTTCAATGGTGCCTTCGGTCATGGTATCGCTAAGCAACGGCATACGTATTACGGTAGCCGGGATGCTTGATGTATCAACCTTTGGTTTTGCCGCTGCAGACTTCTCAGCAGTTGCAGCAGGTTTTTTATCTTCGGTAGCGGCAGGCTTTTTATCTTCTGCTTTTTCTTCTTTAGCAGGAGCTGCAGCTGCGTTACTCTCGCCTTCTAAAAGCGCTTTATAATCTTCACCCTCTTTACCTAAAACGGCAATAACGGCATCAACCGGGGCAGCGCTGCCTTCTTGTATACCAATATACAAAAGCACACCATCCTGGTACGATTCAAAATCCATGGTAGCTTTATCGGTTTCTATCTCGGCCAAAACATCGCCTGATTTTACCTTGTCGCCAACCTTTTTATGCCATTTAGCCACCACACCTTCAGTCATGGTATCGCTCATTTTCGGCATTTTAACTACTTCAGCCATATATTGTGATGAATTTTGTTAATAGTGATCAAATAAATTTGTTAGTCGCGGATGTAAGGGTAATCCTGTTGAACATACACATCAGTATAAAGTTCTGATGCCTCTGGCCATGGTGATTCCTCAGCAAATTTCACAGACTCTTCAACCTGTGCTTTAATTTTCGCGTCTATCTCTTCGAACCATTTGTCATCAGCATAACCATTTTTTTGGATAGCAAGTTTTGTTACCTCAATAGGGTCTTTGGCTTTGTAGCTTTCAAGTTCTTCTTTGGTGCGATATTTTTGCGGGTCGCTCATCGAGTGGCCTTTGAAACGGTAAGTACGCATTTCAAGGAAAGTAGGGCCTTCACCACGGCGGGCGCGTTGTACTGCCTCGTCCATTGCGTTGTGTACCGCAACAGGGTCCATGCCATCAACCGGTGATGATGGGATACCATAAGGTAAGCCTAATTTATAAATATCAGTTTGCGCAGTAGTACGCTCAACAGAGGTACCCATTGCATAACCGTTGTTTTCGCAAATAAAAATAACAGGCAGTTTCCAAAGGGCAGCCATGTTAAAGGTTTCTGTTAAAGCACCCTGGCGTACGGCACCATCGCCCATGTAAGCGATGTTTACATTATCGGTACCTTTAAATTTCTCAGCAAATGCGATACCTGCACCCAGTGGAACCTGACCACCAACGATACCATGACCGCCGTAGAAATGATTCTCTTTATCAAACATGTGCATTGAACCGCCTTTACCTTTTGAACAGCCTGTAGCTTTACCGTACATCTCGGCCATAATAGCGTTTGGTGATGTACCCTTAGCTAAAGCATGCGCGTGATCGCGATAGGCAGTTATCATGCTATCCTCGTGGCGGATAACAGACATGGCACCGGCTAAAACAGCTTCCTGGCCAATATAAAGGTGACAGAATCCGCGTATTTTTTGCTGACCGTATAATTGACCGGTCTTCTCTTCAAATTTACGCATCAGTAGCATAGACTCGTACCACATCAGGTAGGTGTCTTTAGTTATTTCGATTGAACTCATTTATCAATTAAGGTTGCTATGAGAAAGTGCAAATCTAATTATATCCTGCAAATAACCGAAACAGCAGCAAATTTGTTGTCAAAAATTGACACTTTGCGTTTTACTGACGCATTGCCGGAATCTGTTGAACTTCGATAACGCAAAATATCCTTTGGCTTATACACGTACGGGTGGTTTTACGGTTGTGTATCAGCAAATAATTGCGCAATAATCTTTCTTAAAAAAAATTATGCGTGCATAACTAATTGCAAATGTAATGTTTGCCTTTATCCGCGGTAACCTTTGCTATATTTTTACCGTATACAGACTTTTATTAACAGGCATTTAAAAATATTTACTTAAACGATTTTCAAATATAATTTGGATAATTGGTTTAAATGGATAGTTTTGTAGCCACAATAGACATAACTGTCCAGTTTAAGAAACATTTGTCGTCCTGATTCGGCAAAATAAAGTGATTAAATGAAGAAATTTACGATTGCTATTGCACTATTCCTGAGCGGTTTAGCAGCTCAGGCCCAAACAAAAAGCGTTCCAACCCCGGCAGCAGCAGAAGCGGCTGAGCAAGAGAGTTTAGCAAAAGATTATTTGTCTCAAATTATGGGTGTTGCTGTTTCGGCAACCTCAAACATGAAACTTTTTCACTTTGTTTACGATTGGATAGGAACTCCTTACCGTTTTGGTGGTAGCTCTCGCAGAGGCATTGATTGTTCTGCTTTTACAAAGCAATTGTACAGTGATGTATTTAACATGTCTATTCGCCGCAGCTCCCGCGATATTTTTAGCATGGTGAGCCCTGTAGGTAAAGATGATCTTAAAGAAGGTGATTTGGTTTTCTTTAAAATTCACAGCCGTAGTATTTCGCACGTAGGTATTTACCTTGGCAACGGCAGGTTTGCACACGCTTCATCAAAAGGCGTGGCTATCAGTAATCTTGATGAGGCTTATTACAGTCGTTATTTTTATAAGGGCGGCCGTATATTAGATTCATTTAAAAACGAATTTTCTTCTTCGGCATCGATGGATGAGAAATTCGACGAACAGCCGACTAACTAACTAAATAAACCTAAATTGAATTCCGGATCCTTTCATTAACATGAAGGGATTTTTTTATGCCCATCATATTGAATACCAGGTTCTGCATATATACGATTGTTGTTGCCATTATCTCGGCTTGTAACTATCCATCGCCAAAACAAAAAATGGTGGATCAGGCTGCAGCGCCCGGCATAGAGCAAGATACGGTTTTAAATGCAGCACCTGATAGTGTAGTTAATATTGCTGCCGTTGGCGATATTATGCTCGGAAGTTCATATCCTGATTCATCAGGTATCCCCCCAGATAGCGCCCGTAGTACATTTAAATATGTTGTAAAGGATCTTAAAGAGGCGGACATAGCATTTGCCAATCTGGAAGGTGTGTTGCTTGATAGCGGTGACCCCGTTGGTTACAAACTTAATTTTAAGCACAGGCCTTATTTATTCCGCATGCCCGAGCGCTTCGGCGGCATAATAAAAGACGCGGGGTTTAATGTGTTGAGCGTTGGCAATAATCATTCAAATGATTTTGACCTGCAAGGACGCAAAAGCACTATCCGCATATTAGATAGCCTTGGCATAAATGCCGCGGGTTTTAAAAGTCATCCCGCAAAAACGTTTACCAAAAATGGGGTGCGCTATGGCTTTTGTGCTTTTTCGCCCAATGCACAAACCGTTTCATTATTGCAAACTAAAGCGGCTCAAAAGCTTATTCGCGATTTGAAAGCTAAAAGCGACATCGTGATCGTATCCTTTCATGGTGGGGGCGAAGGTGTTGGTTTTGAGCACGTGAAAGATAGCGTTGAGATATTTAAGGGAGAGAACCGAGGTAACCTTAAGCTGTTTACCCATGCTGCCATTGACGCAGGTGCCGATCTGGTACTTGGCCATGGTCCGCACGTTGCCCGTGGAATAGAGCTTTATAAAAAGAGATTGATCGCGTACAGCTTAGGTAACTTTGCCACTTACAAGGGGGTTAGTGTTAGTGGTATTTGCGGGCTGGCACCACTTCTTAAAGTGAAGCTAAATAAGCAAGGGGCATTTCTGGGTGCACAGATCTGTTCATACCGCCAGGATCATTTAGCGGGGGTAAAACCAGACACCTTGTTTCGCGCGTCGCGAAAAATAAAGGAGCTAAGCGAAGCGGATTTTCTTGAGCCCGGCATCAGCATAACCAACACCGGGACCATTTCAACATTGTCTAAAAACTAAGCTTCGTCCTTAGTGTTTTTGATGAGGCTTATTCCAGTTGAAAAAAAGATGAGGGAAATAACCCCAACTACTATTAATGTGGTAGCCGCGCCTTTATGTTGTATAATTTGCAAGCCTGTGTAAATAAGCCCAATTATACCGAGCACACTGAGTATAGTTCCGAATGTACGTTTCAAGTTCATTTTTGTTGTTTAAATTAATTTAACACTATCATGCATTAACTAAATTTCACTATACATTGTTTTATAGGGTTTTATGTTGAGTTTGTAATTTTTTTTATCATAAATATGTAACTTTCCCACATCTCGATGTATCATTTTCTAAAAATTGAACGTTAGAGATAGTGTAAGTGCCTCGCATTTACATTGTGATAAGGTTTAGGTTGAAAGTCCCCTGGCAGCGAGTGCCGGGGGCTTTTATTTTTATAGGCCTTTTAGCTAATCCATCCTTTTGCTCATCTTCGCTAAATCCAATCACCCTAAAATATATCTATGACTCAAAAAATAGAAAAAGGCCAAATCTGGACATACAACAACCGCGAGGGGGAGGATGATTCATTCATAGTGATCATTAAACTCGATGATTCCAATTCTCAAAATCCCGTTGCCCATGTTTCTACCGAAAATCTATCAAAGCCCGGAAGCGAAGAAGTAGATACTACAACTTGGTCAATTGGCCATGCTCCCGTTCAACTCGGGATACTAGCTGGGGCTTTAAAAACTTTAAAAGGCTACCGGGAAATAGAATTTAACGAAGGATATACTTATTGGAAAGAAGAATACGATAAGGGCAAGGCAGGTGTTTGGTCAATCCCTATCAATGAAATGATTGACCTCATACAGGAAACGGGTTTTAAGCAATAGTATTTGTACACGATAGGAAGATGAATTAATAGATGAGTGTTCTAAAAGAGAAATTACATAGTGCCTGTGTAGCTTATGTGCAACAGCGTATACAAGCAGCTACCGAGGCTATTGAACAGGCGCAACAGGCACAAACCGATGACACAAAAAGCAGTGCGGGCGACAAATATGAAACCGGCCGCGAAATGGCACAGCAGGAAACCAATAGGAATATGGCACAACTGGCCGAGGCAAATAAATTAATGATTGTTTTAAACCGCATCTCTGTAACCGGGCAATCGCCTGTTGCCGATACAGGCAGCGTTGTAGTTACAGATAACGGGAATTTCTATTTATCGGTAAGCGCAGGTACAATTTATTTGCACGGAGATATCTATTATGCAGTTTCAATAGCATCGCCTGTTGGTGTAAAAATTAGGGGTAAAAAAGCCGGTGATGTGTTCGATTTGAACGGAAAAGGGTACAAAATTGTCTCAGTTGAATAAGAAAACATAGCGTAATGCACTAATTTTCAAAAAATAAAAACATTTAGTTTCATATTTATTTGTACAAGTGATTAATTTCTATTCTATATTTGGAGAAAACAAAACTAAATG
>JAESTD010000178.1 GCA_016763755.1 Mucilaginibacter sp. | reverse complement strand
ACTGTACGTCATGTTGTACGGCGGCGCCTTGTAAAGAAAAGCGGTCAAGCTTGCCTTTACGGTCGGCGGTTTCAAGGTTAGCAATGAGGGTAGCTTTCTGAAGATTGATATTTGCAGCTTCGGTAAGTGGTACTGAGATGATCCCGTTTGCATCGGTTGTTGCTTTTCCTTTGGCAATTTCGTCGCCATTGGCATTGGCAATACTCCAGTTTACTTTTTTATTGGCAAGTGCGGCTCCACCTGTTTCCTTGTAGCTAATTTCGGCAGTTGGCTTGGTACCGGCATTTTTAAACTTAACATCTGAGTTGATATTCTCCTGTACAGCGTTACCTATAGTTATGTTTTTGTTATAAAAGTAATCTGCATCATAGTTGCGCATGTATTGGGTATATGCCCGTAAATGATAATTGCCCTGGCGATAAATGTTTACAGGTAATATTAAGTTGCCGTGCGCTACGCCATTAGTAACAGGCAGTTTCAGGACCTTTATCAAAGAATCATTGCTATTCGCAATATCTACATAAACGATGTTGCTTAAAACAGTGGGCTGGTGTTTATCAATAGTTACATAAGCCTTAAACCAAATGGTATCGCCGGCGGTATAATAGGGCTTATCAAGATGCAGATAAACTTTCTCGAAAGGGAAGGCATTTATATACTGGGCAGTTTTAGTAACTACGGTTCTAACACCGATGGTATCTCTTTGTGCAAAAACAGTTGAAATTGAACAAACGAGGAATAGTAGTAATAAAGCAAATTTCTTAGGACTCATATCTCGATAAAAAGTAGCTGGGCTAATATAAACATTTAGTGTACGTGCATAACCTTTGCTCAAAGTGTTTTAACATTTCATTAACTATTACCTGTTTAAAAACTTTAGTTTTGAACAGGAGAGGAGCCGAAAATTAAACTGTAAAAATTAAGAGACAATGGGCATCGAGATAGAAAGGAAGTTTTTAATTAACCACGAAAAGTGGAACAAATTAGATAAGCCAACAGGTAAACTATACAAACAAGGCTATATTTTAAACGAGGAAAACAGAACTGTACGCATCCGGGTTACAGATAACGCCGCATATATCACTTTGAAAGGAAAATCCGAAGGCATCAGCAGGAGCGAGTATGAATACCAGATACCTAAAGATAATGGTGAGCAAATACTGGAGCAATTTGCTATATCGTCATTGGAAAAAACACGATATAATATTAACTATAACGGACATTTATGGGAAATTGATGTTTTTGATGGGGACAATAAGGGCCTTATCGTGGCCGAAATAGAGCTTGAAAATGAGGACGAGCCATTTGAAAAACCCGATTGGGTTACTGAAGAAGTAAGTTATGATAGCCGGTATACAAATGCTTTATTATCGATAAAGCCTTACAATAGCTGGTAACAAAAAAGGTCTCCCGAATTTTCGAGAGACCTTTTTTATAATGAATATCATTATTTACCAGCCGGTGCCTTTTTTTGCATTACCGTTTTTGATATGCTCTTCGGCAGCGGCTTTGCCCATAATTGCGGCCATTTTGTTACCTGCTGCATCTTTGCCGGTAGCAATATATCTGCCTGATTTTACATCGATAACAGGATCGATCATTGGAACGTTCTTGGTTTTGGTTTTCACTGAATAGGCGGTAATTGCGCCTTCACTTTTTGCTGCCATGTTTAAGTTTTTTTGTTTTCTGTAAGTAATGTATTAATTGTGTTTTGCTTAAACCTGCAGTTATTTTACAGGTAAAAAGCCATAACGAAGGCAATATATAGATAAATGTGCAACTAACAAATTTAAAAGCACAATCAGCCGTTGTTGTTCAGGATGCTGAACACTATACTATCTAAAAATTCCCCGTTAAAGTAGTAGTTCTCTTTAAAGTAAGCCTCTGGTACAAAACCAGCATTTTTGAGCAGTTTAATTGATGCCTGGTTATCAGGATTTACATTTGCAGCAATAGAATGAAAGCCAAGGGTTTTAAAACCGACCTTAACTATCTCTTTTATCGCAGCTCTCATAATGCCCTTGCCCTGGTAGTGGGGCGATAGCATGTAGCCTATCTCTGACCGGTAATGCTCCGGCCTAACTTCCCAGAAGCCGATATTGCCTATCATATCATCGTTACCAGGCAGGGTTATGGCCCACATAGCGGCTTCATTACGTTGTTGAAGTTCTAATATTAGGTTGATCAGCTTAACCGCATCTTCAACAGATTCCATCAATGGACGATCTACATAACGCGTTATTTCGGGACTTCGCCGAAGTAGATAAAGCTGCTCGGCATCATTTGTATTGATAGGGCGTAGTGTAATGTTCGGTGTATTTATGGTAGGCAAATGTTTAAGACTGATGTTTTGCATAATTACACAAACGAACATTTTATCAATGATAACTGTTGTAATATAAACAAACTAAACACAGCAAATGAAACCGTATGTAATTATATGTGCCCTTGCATTGGCATCGTGCGCCGGTAATGGCGATAAGAAATCTGATACATCTGCAAATGCTTCTGCAGATACCGCGGGCAAACCACAAATACAGGCCCCGGCCCAGGACATGGATTATTGCTTTCTGCGTACCGAGGGTACCAGCAACCAGGATACTACTGCCATACACTTATTATTAAAGGGTGGCAAAGTAACCGGCGAGATGAAATGGTTGCCAAAAGAAAAAGATAGCCGTAAAGGAACCTTGAATGGTACAATAACCGGCGATGAAATAAAAGCGGTATGGAGCTTTATGCAGGAAGGCGTGAAAGATTCTATTAATGTGGCCTTTAAATTATCTGCGCAAGAGCTGGCGCAAAAACCACTTAAAGTTAACACTGCCGATGGGAGGCAGGTGACTGACGAAGCTGCCGGATATACCTTATTATATAAACTGGATAATTGCAGTCAATTTAAAACAGCTGGTAAACCGGCAATGTAATTTCAAATATTGATAGGCCTTGCGCCTTACTATGCCTCGTTCAAAGCAACGGGGCATTTTTATTTAATATCGTCGCTTACAATTAGTCGGCAGTGGCGATGTCTGATTTTGGAGATGCTGAGGTAGCATTAACCTTTAGGTTAGTTATCTCTTGTTTTGAATTAACTGTTGCTGGCGCGTTATCATTTTTGGTTGACAATGAATATGCTGTAACCGCTGAAGTTAATACTAATGCTGCTGCTATAATGATCTTTTTCATGTGAAGTTATATCTGGAGTATATATTATATATATAATAGTATCGAAACTGATTAGTCAGCAGTGCCGATATCTTTTTTAGTGTCAGCAGTACCGATGTCTTTTTTGGTATCAGCAGTGCCTATATCTTTTTTAGTATCTGCGGT
>JAESTD010000177.1 GCA_016763755.1 Mucilaginibacter sp. | reverse complement strand
TTTACTGCCGGTAAAAATGAGATATATCCTATTCCACAAAGGCAGATAGATCTCTCAGGTGCCGGCGGCGCATCAAAACTCATCCAGAATAAAGGATATTGATATAAATTAAACCTTTTCACTTTGTACAAAGCCTGCAGGAGTAATTCTGCAGGCTTTTACGTTTTTACAAGCTTTCAGGACTATTGGAAATTTGTGTAAGCATGTGCGATTTAAATTTGATAAACACAACTAAACATCTTAAATCAAACACGCTATGAAGATCAAAACATTCTGCATGTTGTCGGTGGCAATTGTCGCGCTTGCTTCATGTAAAAAAGACATCACTGCTACACAGTCTAAAATTACAAATGTAGCTGCATCTGTAAATGACGACCGGTCTAAAAAGGTTGATGCTACTATTCAGTTCTCCGGCTATACATGGAATGTTAAAAACACCGGCACTAATACGCAAGGGCCCGGCCCCAACTACTGGAACCAGCAAAACGTATGGGTTGATGCAAATGGATGGCTGCACCTTAAGCTTGCTAAAAACACTACCACAAACAAATGGGAGTGCGCAGAAGTATCAAGCACTACTAATTTTGGTTACGGCGCTTATCAATGGCAGGTTGACGGCGCTGTAGATCAGCTTGATCGTAACGTAGTGCTGGGTTTCTTTAACTACAATGGAGTTGATGGTTTACACGAAATGGATATAGAGTTTGCCAAATGGGGTGTAGCAACAAATTTGCCGCTTAACTATACCGTTTATCCGCCGGCTGCCGGTGGTTCTACCTTCCATCAAACCTATAATTTTAACCTGAGCGGTGGTACTTACACTACACATCGCTTTAAACGTACATCAAGCAGTGTGGTATTTAAAGCGCTTGGTGGTTTCTATGATAATGATACCAATCTGTTTCAAACGGCTACTTGTGCTTCACCTTACGCGGTATCAACTTTAAGTATGCCTATTTACATGAATTTGTGGCTGTTTCAGGGTAACGCACCTGTCAATAACGCCAACGTGGAAGTTGTGATACACAGCTTTAAATTCACGCCCCTATAATCATATATCATAATAATTTCTTAACTTAATAACGGCGTTGTTCCTGCAACGTCGTTATTTTAAACTGATTGATTAAATGACAAAAAAACTACCCGGACAAAAAGGATTAGTGATATGGCTATTGGGCCTATCAGGCGCGGGTAAAACCACCATCGCTGCTTTATTAGAACAGAAATTATCCCTCGATAACTACTATAGCATCCGTTTAGATGGGGATGCCCTGCGCGAGACCGTAAACAAAGGTTTAGGTTTTAGTGCCGATGAACGCGCTGAGAATATCCGGCGCACAGCCGAAATGGCTGCGTTGCTTACTGCAAATAATGTCATCACCATTTGTTCGCTCATTACCCCACTAAATGCACACCGGGATATTGCCCGAACCACCCTTGGCGAAAGTTATTTTGAAGTATTTGTTGATTGCCCGATTGAAGTGTGCGCAGAGCGCGATGTAAAAGGATTATATCAACAAGCATTTAAAAAGCAGATAACAAACTTTACCGGTATCGGTTCATCATTTGAAGCGCCTTCTGAGCCGTGGTTAACCTTGCAGGCAGACAAGACAACTGCGCAGGAATGCACCAATAAACTATACCAGGCAATTTTACCATATATCAGTGTCCCTCAAACGGTACCCGGCATACAAAACCCGGATTCAACAGATCGGGTTTATTATACACAAACGCTTCGCCGTTAATACCCTGCATAATTGCCCCGCTTTGTATAGCAATGGCATGACCAGCGGCGGTGTCCCATTCCATAGTAGGGCCTTTACGATAATAAACCTGAGCCAAACCTTCGGCTAAAAGGCAGAACTTTAATGAACTGCCCGCACTCAGTTGTTCTTTTATAGGGAAAGCACTCAAGTATTCGGCTTCAGAACCATCCGCATGAGAGCGGCTGCCTACAGATACCCAATCACTTTGCTTTTCGTTAGCTTGTATTTGCACTGCTAATCCACCTGTAATCTGCTTAAAGCTGCCGTTTGGATCACCATAGTAAATCGTCTCTTTACATGGCACATATATTACACCCAGTATCGGCGTGTTCTGATGAATCAGTGCAATGTTTACTGTAAATTCACCATTACGGTTAATGAACTCTTTAGTGCCATCCAGCGGATCAACGCACCAGTAATAATCCCAGTTTTTGCGAGTTTCAAAATCTACACCGGCAGACTCTTCAGATAGGATAGGTATATCAGGGTAGGCATTCTCTAATCCGGCTACAATTACGTCGTTTGAGCGCATATCGGCCAGTGTAAGAGGAGAATTGTCTGATTTGTATGATATTGATGACGCCGCCTGCTCATCATTGTAAACTTCAAGTATAGCGTTACCGGCCTCGATGGCAATGGCGTTTATTTTTTGGATATCGATGTTCATGTATAATAAGGGAGTTCATGTTCATGAACGCATTCACGCGTTTTGTGGTGTTGTGGCCCTTGCTTTTATCTTTTTGATGATCTCTTCCTGTGGTCGACGGTTCTCCAGGTCAGATGGGCGAGCTTCAACCAGTGTTTCTTTTTTGAGCTGAGCGTTAATCGCTGTGTATTCTTTTATTTTGTCGTCGGTAAGCAGCTCTCCGGCAAATGTGTGTTTATTGCTTTCATTTATGCCGCTGTATAAACCATAACCTAATTCGGTTAGGGCGCTACCTGCTACCAGTTCAAATATCTGAAGGTCGTTATCTTTAAAAACGGCGTTATATTTCCCTGTGTTATCTTTTATGATAGGCTTTTTGAGGTTGCTCCACATTTCGCCGGCCTCGGCAGTAAGTTTGGAGTTTTTTGACTCGTAAAATGATAGCATCGACTCTACATAAGGGATATCCAAAAACCCGCATAACTGCCTTACTGTACTTTCAGGCTCTGCTATAAGGGTTTCGTAATTTAGTTTGTAGAAACGATCAGCTGGCATTGTTTTTTCCAGCCGGAGTGATGCAGCCTGGTCATGCTGCCATTGTTTTGCCAGATGGTAAGCGTGTTTTTCACCAACCACCGCTTTTTTAAAAGATGCAGCCACATCGCGGCCATCGCGGTATAAATAGATGTATTTGAGGTTAAGACCTGCTGCTTCTAACTCATCAGCGTAATGCACATTGGCCATGCTTTTACAACACCAATAACGGGACTGTTTAACTCTTGCTGCCTGCTCGTATATCAATCGGTTGAGCTCAAACAATGAGTACATTCGCGATGCTCTAAAGATCTCTTTTTTATCGAAAGTAATACCATCCCATGGTACCGGGTTTACATTCACGTAATCTACCACATCACTTGCCAACAACCTGTAAGATGTTTCGTCCAGGATGCCATAAAGCGGTAGCAAGGGCACGAAAGTAGTCAGGATATGGGGTGGGTGAGGAGACGCCAATTCGTCCGACTGATCAAGAATGACCCTTAACAAATTTGAGCCGGAGCGCTGTGTGCCGATGATCTGGATGCCGTCAAATGTAGTTCTCATAAAAAGTTGATTATAGTGCCCGCTAAAATTGCGCCTAACACCAGGTACACGGGACTTACTTTGTATTTAAAATTCAAGATAAAACTTGCTGTTAATATGCTGCAAAATATCCAATCAATATGCTGACCCGCTATTAACTTCCATGCTGATGAGATGATCAAAGCCACAACAACAGTTTTTACACCTGCCATCAAGTTTTTAACGGTTTTGTTAGCCTGATGATTGTTGATAAGTGTACTTACTACTACACTCAAGAAAACAGCGGGAGCAAAGATGGCTATCGTGGCAATTAATGCACCTGCAAAGCCGGCAGCCTTGTAACCAATAAAAGTTGCACTTATCAATATCGGCCCGGGTGTGGCCTGACTAAAGGCTATAGCATCTATAAATTCTTTGCCCGTTACCCAATGCAATTCGTTCACAAAAAGTGATTGCATAATGGGGATCATCACATAACCGCCACCAAACAGCGATAGGCTGATACCCGCAAAGATCATAACCAGTTTTAAAGTGCCGTTGTTTATATTGCGTGTGGTATTACTGAAGAATATAACCTGATTAATAGCAAGCAGGCCGAGAGCTATCTTTTCTAAAAGGCCGATGCTCCCTTTCTCACTAATGGCTTCGGTTTGATTTTCTTTTTGCTGCAATTGCAAAAGTACACCAGTTATACCACCCGCAATTAAAATAAGTATGGATAGGATGTAATTGCCGCTATAAATTAAAGCAACCAATGCCAACCCAAAGATGGTGAGTTTGGTATAGTTACCCATTACCTCTTTCTTAAAAAGCTGAAAACCTGTAGCTAAAATAACAGCACAAACTGTACCTGTAACGTAACTTAATATGCCACTACTGCTAAAAAACTGCCGCTGACTAAAGTATGCCCATGACAGTATAATCATCAGAATAAATGCGGGCAGGATAATACCTACGGTGCTTGCCACCGCACCACGGCCTTTGCGTAACTGGTAACCTATTTGGCCAACAACATTTACAGCTAAAGGGCCGGGCAACAAACTGGCTATACCGACGCTGTTAAGCACCTGCTCATTGTCGATAACCTTATCTCTCTCAACCAGTATGCGTTGCACTACCGATACCAGCGCCATGTGCCCGCCAAAGGATACCATGCCTATCTTAAAAAATGTAAAGAATAAGTAGCCAAGCGATATATTACCGCTTTTATTTACTGCTCGTTCTTCGCTGGCAATATTAATCACAGCTTTCATTTAAAAGTTGGTTTCGGGTACAAAAAATCGTCTATTTCTTCCAAACGGTAGGGGTCGCCGCCAACTTGTATACGCCATAGTATCTTGCCTTTCATGTCGGTGATTAAAAAGGAGCGGGGATCTGTTAAACAGAATAACACCTTGTCTTTTTTATCGCCAAACAAAGCAGCGCTACCTTTGGCTGTTGTATAATACTCTGGCGGTAATGTAACGATGTTAAGCGCTTTTGCTTCTTTTTTTACTTCGTCCAGCTTAAATATCATGGCGCGCGATATATGCGTCTTGTCTCCGTTATCCAGCAGCATATAATTGCCGTTTTGTACCGGGTGGATATAATGCTGCGCATGGAAATATTCAAGAGGGTTCACCTTCAAGTCACCTTTCTCGCCAAATTTCCAAAGTACCTGGCCGGTCTTAAAATCTATCTTCCAAATCTGGTTCAAATCTCTGAAAGACATCAGGAAGTTACCATCGGGCAAACGGAAAGCCGCATTGCCATGCACCCAGTCTTTTTTGTGTTTCAAGATCTCCGGATCAGCCAGCGGATCTAAATGATCAAGTACAGACCATTCCCAAAGCTTTTTGCCCGTTTTGCTGAAAAGCACCAGCCCATCGCCTTTAACCGTATCCTGTTGTTTGCCCTTCACGGATGACAGGTCAAATACCTTTTGTGTAAATGTAAGCGAATAGATGTTGCCATCTGTATCCTTGCGCACCTCGTGGTGTACCAATTTATCCATGTCGCCCCGGCCTTTTTTAAGATGGGTTATGACCTTCCCATCCAGGCCTATTTCAATAATTTCGTTGCCGCCTGATGATGGGATTTTCTCGGGGCCCACAATTGCAAGTATGGTTTTGTCCTTCGTCCAGTGACTAACTTTTACACCTCTCTTAAAGGGTTCGTACCAAACTATCTCACCCTTGTTGTCGATGATCACCATAGACCCCGGCTCTGTCAATATCTGGGTAAGGAAGTATTTGTTTTTTAACTCAGGCTTTAACGTGCTGTCAACTTGTTCGAACGTAAAATAGGGTGTTGCCTGATAGATCGGCTGCGTAGTTAGGGGATATATTTTGCTGTCAACAACGTTTCCATTGGCCGCTGCCTGTACCTTAAACCGATAACGGGTTCTGCCTTCGGTTGCTGTGATAAACAATTTGTGGTTATTACTACCGGTTGATAGTTTGGTGTAGAAGGTATCCTTAGTCCCTATCTTCCAGTAAGACAATACCGCGTCGCAGTTCCTGGTAGTTTGCACATTTACCTGAAACCTTAGCCGGTTTGATGGAAGCTTCACCAACTCGATATGTTTTATACGAAGCGGACGCAATATACCCCTGTAAATGTACAAAGTGCTCGCGACTGCTAAGCCAACTATTACTAATACAGGGATGAGTATTTTACTTTTCTTTATCACACAATATATTTTAAGAGCAAACAACAAAACCCAAATGGAAAAGATACCGCAAAAACGGTATCCTTCCAAAAGGGAGCTCTCATGTATTAAAATAATTAACGCCTTACGCGGCCATCGTTTATGCTTTGGTTAAGCGATGTATTGCTCTGTATCTCGCTAAGCGGATAAGGGTAAAGGGCGTAGTTTACCGCATCAGAATACGTATTAGGATCTTTTAGTGTAGGCTGTACCTTCTCTTTAAATTTAACCAGAGAGGTTGGGCTATTACCGGCTTCCCTGCTCCAGCGGATAAGGTCATCACGGCGGCGGCCTTCCATAAAGAACTCCTTGTTACGCTCATCAAAAATAGCATCACGAAGCGCCGTTTTAGAACCAAAATTGGCCAGCGTGTATTCAGGCAAACCAGCACGGCTGCGGATCTGGTTAACCAGTGTAACGCTTTCCTGGTTAGGGCCGTTAAGCTCGTTTAAAGCTTCGGCACGCATCAACAGTACATCCGCGTAGCGCAAGATAGTTACGTTGTTAAAGCCCGAGTAATTATAATTGCCCGTATGCGGATATTTAAGGTTGTAAACAAACGTTGCCAGGATGGTATCCCTGCCCGCTGCGGTTGCCTCGCCTCCATATTCTTTTGGCACCGCCATCACTTGCCCGTAAATGGTGCGGAATTTACCGGTTAGCAGATCGCGGCGCGCATCGGCCGGATCAAATATAGAGTAGAACGATAGGTTAAGCGGGAAGTTACCCCAGCCACGGTTATAATCCCACGGTGTTGAGTTTTGCCCGAAACTGTTTGAGTTGATGGTATATGCATCAACCTCGTTAGATGATTTCAGTACAAAAATAAACTCGTTATCCGAACGGTTATCGCGAGAGAACAGGGAAACAACACCACCTTCTGCACGGGTGCGCAGGTCATAGTTTTTGTTCATTACCTCGGCCAATTTATCAGCAGCCTTTTTCCACTCCAACCTGCGCATGTACAGGCGGCCAAGTAAAGCCTTCGCAGCGCCTGATGTAGCGCGTGCTACTTCTGACGCAGCGTAGGTTTCAGGCAGGTTAGCCTCTGCAAATTCAAGGTCGGCAATCATGGCATCTTCAACCTTTGACTGCTCTGTTAGCTGCGGGTTTTCATCAGCTGTAGTATACTGTGAAGACGGCTTGATAAACAAAGGGACATTACCCCAGAGCGAGGTTGCGTCATAATAAGCTAATGCACGCAAAAAGCGCACTTCGCCTAAATGTTGGTTCTTTAACGCTTCGCTTGAGCCATTGCCCACGTAGTCAATGTTTTTGATGATTTCTTCAGATTCATTAGCTCTTGATACCAAGCGGAAAATGCTTGTCCATACATCGTTAATGGTAGCGTTGTTGGCATCGTAGGTGAGCTGGTCTAACTGCACACCTTGGCGGGCTGTTAGGGTAGTGGTAACTACGTCGCCCGGGTACTCATATAGCCAGTACAAAAAACCGGCGTAATAACCGTAACCACCATTATCTTTTAAGCCTGCGTAGGTGCCGCGTACGGCTTGCTCTCCATTGGCAGGTTTGGTAAGTGTGTTGGCATCAAAAACCGAATAGGTTTCCTCTTTAAGCCCGCTTTTACAACTTAGCGCGGCAATGCTTACCGAGCTTGCCAGCAGTATTATATTTTTATTGAATTTCATGTTTGTAATAGCTTAAAAATATTAAAAAGTAACTTTTGCTCCAATAAGGTACATTTTGCTTAGCGGGAATGCATTAAAATCCAGCGCTCTTGCAACGTTCCTGTTTTGTTGCGAACCATCAACTATGTTACCTATCTCAGGGTCCAAGCCGCTGTATTTTGTCCAGGTAAGCAGGTTTTGTGCGTTTACATAAAAGTGCAGTACCGATACGCCAAATCTTTTGGTGATACGCTCTGGCAGGGTATAGCCTAAAGTTACGTTTTTAACACGCAGGAAATCTGAACTTTCAACAAATCTGGAGTTCACAAAACCACCATGTGTAGTACCGTAAAAGCCGTTGGCAGGTACAGTCCCGTTAGGGTTACTTGGCGACCATACATCTGTTGCCACCTGAGCCAAACCGTTACCGTTTGATATAGGATTCAGCAAATCTTCTTTTTGTACGTTAAGCAGTTTGCCGCCGGTTTGGCCTTGTACCACAATATCAAGCTCAAAGCCCTGGTAAACAATGTTGTTGGTGAAACCGAAGATTGCTTTAGGCACGCCAGTTCCTAAGATGATACGGTCATCAGCATTTACGGTACCATCGCCGTTAACATCTTTAAATTTAGGGTCGCCGGGGTTTGAGTTTTTCTGTGTAGTGGTTAACACAGGGTCGTTTTGTTGCACAATACCTTCATATACGTAGCCGTAAATAGCACCCAGTGGTGCACCTGTGCGGATAAGGAACGGTGACTCAAAATTGGCCGCACCATCCGGTTTAAATGAACCTACCGGGATATCCGCGTTATTGTTGCCCAGGGATGTTACCTTGTTATTGTTGATAGAGTAAGATAGGGTAGTGTTCCATCTGAAACCTTTACCACGCAGGTTGGTGGTTTGCAGGAAAAACTCCCAGCCTTGGTTAGTTACTGCTCCGGCGTTACCCAATCGGGTTGTGAAACCGGTTGAAGGTGATATGCTTCTTGCCAAAAGCAGGTCGTTCGTGTTCTTTTTATAGTAATCAACTTCCAGAATAACACGGTTGTTAAAAATCCCCAGGTCTAAACCCAGGTCTAACGCTTTTGTTTCTTCCCATTTCAAGTCGGGGTTTGACAGGCGGTCGATAGCGATACCTTGTACAGTCGATACGCCATCAAAAGTATATTTGGTAGTGTTGTTAGCACCGAAAGTGCCTTCAGATGATCCGGTAGGTATGCGGTCGTTACCTGTAATACCGTAACTACCACGAAGTTTACCGGTTGTAAACCAACCTTTTTCTTTAATTACGTCTTCTTCGGCAAAGTTCCAGGCGGCCGCGGCAGAAGGGAAGTAACCCCATTTGTGTTGGTCTCCAAATACTGATGATCCATCTGCACGGAAGGTACCGGTAAGGATGTATTTGTTTTTATAATCGTAATCAAACCTACCAAACCAACTGGCGCGTTTTGCGTCTGCAGCCCTTACAGAGTATGACTGAAATGTGCCTGCGTTGGATAAGTTATTATATCCAAGCTCGTCACTGGCAAAGTTGGTAGCGATAGTACCGTTTTCCCAGTAAGTAGATTTTTGTCCATTAAAACCGGCAAGCAAATTAAGGCTATGCCCGCCTTTTTTAATAGCGTACTTTAAGGTTGGGTTAATGATCAATTCGCGCTCATCGATATTGGTGATGGTTGCTTTACCCTTGGTAGCTGATACGGTTACAACCGTAGATGGTGCAAAATACAAGGCTTCGGAGCGGGTCATATCAGCACCAAGATCTGTTTGAAATACGAGGTTTTTGATCGGTTCAAACTTAAGTGAGTAATAGGCCTGTGTGCGGTAAGCTGTGTTCGAACGATCTTCTGCCGCCAAAAAGTGCAGCGGGTTTTGTGCGTCACGCTGTGCCGAGATACCGCTATCAAATGTTGAAGCCGGATTAGCCTTTAACACCTGTTTCAGAAAACCATTGATGGTAGATGGTGCCAGTGGCAGATCGTTTTGTGTACCGTAGTTACCAAACACACGCGCACTCATGCTTAATTTATCATTTATGGTGTGGTTGATGTTAACACGGCCACCAATACGCTCGTAACCTGATTTGATAACGATACCGTCTTGTTTAAGATAATCGAAGCTTGAGAACACGTTGGTTTTTGGCCCGCCGCCTTCAAAACTCAACGTATGGCTTTGTACATAACCTGTACGGAAAACTTCGTTTTGCCAGTTGGTACCTAATATGCCTTGCTGCAACGAATCTAAGCGACCGGCAGAATAGGGCGGTGTATTACCCTGTGCTGTTGCCAGGCCATTTAGCCTGATGGCGTTTTGATAACCGTTCATCAGATCAAAACGGTTTGCTATGCGCTGGAAACCACCGTAGCTATGAATACTTAAGCTGCTTTTGTGTTTGTTACCGCTCTTGGTGGTGATCATGATAACCCCGTTGGCACCACGCGCCCCATAGATAGCCGTTGATGATGCATCTTTCAAAATGGTCAATGAGGCAACATCATCTGGATTAATAGAGAAACCTACACCGGCGCTTACCGGGAAACCATCAATTACATATAACGGTTCGCTATCTGCATTGATAGAGTTGGTACCACGTACTCGGATAGATAATGATGCACCCGGCGTGCCATTATTTTGGGTTACCTGCACACCCGGCGCACGGCCCTGCAGCATTTGCGCTAATGATTGTGAAGATTTGTTCAAATCCTCAGCATTAAGTGAAACGGCAGAACCGGTGAAAGTATTTTTGTTTTTAGAGCCGTAGCCAATAACCAGGATCTCGTTCAGCTGTTTATTGGCTTGCAGCAATTTTACGTCGACCACCTTCTGATCGGTAATTTTGATTTCCTGTGTGGTGAAACCCAGCATAGAGAATATCAGGGTTGTGCCGGGCTCAACACTGATACGGTAGGCACCCTCGATGTTAGTGGTGGTGCCATTTTTACTGCCTTTAACAGATACGTTAACGCCGGGCAGCGTTGCTCCGCTTTCATCAGTTACCGTACCTGTGATCTGTACGGCGGCAATGTTAGTTTTTGCTTTTACCGGGGTGGATGCCAGCGCGGCTTCCTGCCATGCCAACTGTACCGATAGGCAAAGGCCGGCGCATACAGCCAGTTTTGCCAGACGGCCGGGCATTAAGCTTGTTGTTTTGTGTTTAGTAAAGGTTTTTACCATTTTTTAAATTTTAGGGGTAAAAGGAATTTAGTTTTCGTACGAGGTTTAGGGTTAATATTTTAATCATCGGCGACAAGGTTATTTAGCAGGTTTGTCGCCGGGTTCTTTGTATTCTTTAATTTTTATCCAGTCAACATACATGTAGTCTACGCTAAAATCAGCACGGCCTATCCAGTTAGGGAACCAGATACCCATCCAGAACTTTGAAGCCCTATCGGGTACAAAGTTGTATGCGGTTGTCATTAACTTGTTATCGTAGTACCATTCAACCCGCGCCTTTTCGGTAGGGCTGCCGGTATGCCATTCAATGCGGTACAAGTGGTACTGCCCATCGGCCTGGTTGCCGAACGGCATATCGGTAGTTTTGTGCATGTCGTCGCCTACGCCACGCCAGCTGGTCATTAAACCCCAAGTAATATCGGATTTTTCGGGCGTACTTGGTGCCTGGTTACGCCCCGGAAATTCAAAATCTATTTCGTGGTTAGCGGTATCACTTTTATAGTAGTAGGTCCAGAAAGCTGACAGCGCACCAACCTGAGGGCATATTTTGGCGCGTACCTCATAGCTGCCAGATGCAAAACTCTTTTTGCTGCTGATAACGCCGCCAACCTTTGTTTGCTGGCCGTGGCCCCAAATGTTGCCTGTATAATAATTTCCGTGTGCGCGTATTACAAGATTGCCGTCTTTAACATAAACGTTTTCAGGTATTACGCCACCGTGTGTTCCCTTGGCAGGATTCTCGCCCCATTTGGTATTTTCTTTTTTCCATAAAGAGCTATTTAGTTTGGTTCCGTTAAAATCATCAAAAAATTCCTGGGCCGCACAACGCTGTCCAAAACCAATCATCAGCATTGCCGGAATAAACAGAGAGTAGAAATATTTTCTCATCAATAAGATCAATTAATCAGGTGTTTAGTACAATGCAATATTATGTGAGTTAGTTGTTTTGTTTTTTCCAATAGTCCGCAATAATTGCAATCCTGTTCATTTTTGACGGTATTTGAGCTTAACAGGCCTGTTTATGATGATTTATTGGTATTTTAACATTATCTTTTTTTAACCACCTGATTAGAACGAGCATGGGCCTTAGGCTAACAGTTTTTTTGAGTTGCTTTTTTATAGCGTCGGCTTTCGGGCAAACGCAAAACCTGAAGTTTACGCAACTGGCAACATCCAGCGGATTATCGCGCAGCGAGGTGCAGTGTATTTACCAGGACAGGCAGGGCTTTATGTGGTTTGGCACACGTGATGGGCTTAATCGTTATGATGGTTATAAATTCAAAGTGTTTAAAAAAAGCCTCAACAATAAAAGCACTATCTGATCAAATGATATTAAGGCACTACTTGAGGATAATAACAATAACCTGTTGGTTGCCACTGCCGACGGCGGATTAACTGTTCTGGATTTAAAAGCCGAGCAGTTTTACGACGCTAACAACAAATTTCCAGGCACCACAAACGTTAGTAACTACGTACATACATTATATGCAGATAAAGAAAGTGCTATTTGGTTAGGGAGCAGTGACAAGGGGATATACAGATACGATATCTCCAGGAAATCACTTAAAAGCCTGTTACCGGCCAATGCGTCTAACCAAAACATTACCAGTATTATTAAGGATAGTAAAGGCAATGTGTGGGCGGGCACAGGTTCTGATGGAATCTTTATATTTTCAGCTGATGGAAAGTACCTGAAACACTACAGCCTTAAAGATGGTACAGCACACGGGCTTACACATAATAACATCAGGTTTATTTACCAGGATCATCAGCAACGCATTTGGGTTGGTACTTACGGCGGAGGGTTGCACTTGTATGATGCATCTGCCGATAATTTTAAACCGGTGCAATTTGAAAACTCTTTTGAAGCCAATGCACATCGATTTCTGCTTTGCATGGAAGAAGACACAAAGGGCAACCTGTGGATAGGCACAGAGAATGGCGGATTAAGTATCTATAACCCCGTTTCTCTAAGCTCGGTGACGTATCATCACATCGATAACGACGCGGCCAGTATCAGCAGCAATACCATCAACTGCATAAAACGCGACCGAAAGGGCAACATGTGGATAGGTACTGCTAACTCGGGCATATCGATGGTGCGCATTGATGAGGGCACTTTTTTGCATTACAAGTATCAGCACGATACTAACGGACTAAGCAACAACATTGTGAACGGTATATTTGAAGATGACCAGCACCGTATATGGATAGGTACCGATGGCGGCGGATTAAACTTGTTTAATCCCGCAACGGGCAACTTTAAACATTACTTACACAAAGCCGGGCAAGCGGCAGGTATTTGCGGCAATTATGTTCTCAATATGGCACAGGATAGTAACCACAATATCTGGGTAGGAACCTGGGGAGATGGGGTAACGGTATTTAATCCTTCAACAAATAGCTACAAACATCTCCATAATATACCCGGTGATTTAGGGAGCTTAAGTAACAACAATGCCTTTTACATTTTGCACGATAGTAAAAACCGGATATGGGTAGGCACTTACGGCGGCGGTCTTAACCTATACAACCAGGCAATCGGCAAGTTCACACACTTCGTAAATGGAGCGCCTGGTAGCATCAGCAGCGATTACATCCTAACCATGCATGAAGATCGCAATGGTATAATCTGGGTGGGCACCGATGAAGGCGGCTTAAACAGATACAATGAGGATGGTACATTTAGTGCCTACACCACCGTAAAAGTGTTGCCAAAAGGCAGCAAAAAGTTCAGCAATAATACCGTAACGGGGATATGGGATGATGCCGATGGCAACATTTGGGCAGGCACCAATTACGGGCTTAACTACTTTAACCCGCGCACACTTATTAACAAAACATTCTTCGCCGAAGATGGTCTTGCTAATGATGCTATAGGTGCCGTACTTGGCGATAGGCAGGGCTACGTCTGGGTAAGTACCAATAAAGGATTAAGCCGGTTTGATCCTAAGAAAAATACTTTCCGCAATTTTTCTACCGCTGATGGTTTACAAGCTGATGAATTCAAGTACGGTAATTTCCTTGACAAAGAGGGCCGCATGTATTTTGGTGGCCGCAACGGATTTAACGTTTTCTATCCGGATAAGATCCAGACAGTAAATTTCGATCCACCGGTTGTGTTCACCAACTTCCAGTTATTTAACAGCGATGTAACCGTTGGGGGAGATGGCTCGCCCTTGAAGGTTGCCGTGCCAATGGCGAAAGAAATAGTTTTGTCGTACAAGCAGTCGTCGTTCTCATTTGAGTTTGCCTCGCTTAACTATACGGCAGGTGAGAAAAAAGAATACCGGTACAGATTAGTAGGTTACGAAAGCGATTGGCATAACCTGGGAACGCGTAACAGCCTCACCTATACCAACCTCGATCCCGGTACTTATACTTTAATGGTGAAAGGGCTTAATAATAACAGGCAATGGTCTGCTAAAGTGAGCGACATAAAAATTGTGATTACTCCACCATTCTGGAAAACATGGTGGTTCAAATTACTGCTGTTTTTGGCAATTGCGGGTGGGGTAGTGGTAGTGTTTTACTTGCGTTTATCCGGCATAAGGAACCGTAACCGCCAGTTAGAACGTGAAGTAAACCTGCGTACACAGCAATTATCAGAAACCAATAGCCAGTTAGTTGAAAGTTATGACGAGATAAGGCTGCAGAACGAGAATCTTGAGGTGGTGAATAAAGAGATAGTCCGTAAAACCGATAAGATCTTGCAACAACAGGAGCAGATAGTAAGCCAGAACCAGCAATTGGAGAATACCGTTAACGAGCTGGAAATTAGTAATAAAACCAAGGATATGTTCTTTTCTATCCTTGCGCATGACTTGAAGAACCCTATTGCAGCGCTAACCGGGTTATCAGACCTGCTGAAGACAAGACTAAGCTATCTTAATCAAAACGAAGTGGTTTCATTTGTACATGATATTAACCGCTCATCAAATTCGATTAACAACCTGGTTATCAATATGCTGGATTGGGCCCGCACACAATCGAGTAATTTGCTTTGCCAGCCGGTTAATATTAACCTGCGCGAACTGGCTCTCAAAAATGTTTATCTGGTTCAAATTCAACTCGCTAATAAAAACATCGACTGTAAGGTAGAAATAGATGCCGATAAGAATGTTTATGCAGACTATCAGATGCTTAATACCATTATCCGTAATCTGCTGAGCAATAGCGTAAAATTCACACCCATATCCGGCAAGATCACCATCGGTGCGGTTTGCGAGGGCGATGATGTGGTCATCTCGATTGCCGACTCGGGAATAGGTATGACTGCTGATCAACTACAGCAATTGCAGGAACCTCAGCCACAGATATCACTCGGTACAGCCGGTGAAACAGGCACAGGTTTAGGCTTGCAGATCTGCCGCGACTTTGTACAGGCTAATAACGGGCGTATGCAGATCATAAGTACACCCGGTAAGGGCTCTGTTATCAGCGTGACCTTAGCCAAAGCATTAAGTAATGAAATAATGGGTTCAGCTATCGATGAACTTACAGTTAACGAAGTAGCCAGCGCGGAGTTTGATGAACATCTTCATCTTTTACCGGATGCAAAAAGGCAAATACTAAAGGGTAAACGTATTCTTATAGTAGACGATAATCAGGAGATGCGTAATTATCTTAAAGCGCTGTTAGCAGGCGTATTTGAAATTTTTGAGGCCGATAATGGCGTAAATGGTTTGCGCACAGCAAGAGAGACCCAGCCCGAACTGATCATTACCGATTTGATAATGCCGGTGATGAATGGTTTAGAGTTTTGTAATACGTTAAAAAGCGACGTACAAACCAGCCACCTACCTGTATTGCTGCTTACCAGCGAGGA
>JAESTD010000176.1 GCA_016763755.1 Mucilaginibacter sp. | reverse complement strand
CCCGGAATCGAGAATCACCATGTCATCTTTAGTCAGGATACATTGCAATGAAGCACTGTTCGAGGTATAGCCGGTCGTATAGATCAGCGCGTGTTCTTTGCGAAAGAAAGCGGCGATCTTCTTTTCCAATTCGACATGGTAATCATAATGACCGCCAATGGCAGGAGATGCCCCTGCCCTGGCACCATATTTGACAATCCCCTCCACGGCTGCGGCTTTCACAGCCGGGTGCTGTGTAAAACCGAGGTAATCGTTTGACACCAGGCTGATCATACGTTTTCCGTTTATCTCGATCAGCGGCGCGCAGCCGGTGGAATTGGCCAGCCGATAATTAAACTGCCCTTTTCTGCTTTGATCATCGAGATAAGCCTGGAAAATCTTTGCCCTGCCCCATGCATCCATCCCGGCGATGTATTCGAAATCCCGGAAACTGTTGTCGTCAAAATTTTGCTTCATAGATATTTATTTATAAAGCAAAGAAACTTGCCCGAGGAGAAAGCCCAAAGGAATTGTACCCCAACTCTACCTGGCCTAAACTTTAAAATATTGATACATAGCTAAAAGGCACACCAAAATGCGCTTTAACTCTACCTTAAATATTTTCTTACATCATCCAACATATCTGCAAGCAGCGCCTCAATACTTTTGATAACTTGTACATCTTTCATATAAAAGCGGCTGTGGATGGTCGCCGGCTGAAATTCTTCTTTACCTACAGAGGAGCAATTTGCCGCAATCGCTTCGGCGAAAGGCTCCAGCGGGATCTTTCCAAAAGACTGGCGCTCATGCAGCAGTTTAAAAAAGAAGGCGATCATTTCAACATTCCACTTGAAAACCAGCTTGACATGGGGCTTTTCTTTTTCATGAGTTTCGACAAAATCGATCTCCTCCTTGATCCATTTCAACAAGCGGTCGCTGACCGAATTCGCGTGCACATCAAAATGCGGCATACCAATCTGCGTGTCTTCCAGCACGAGTTTTTCACATTTGGCATATTCCAATAACCTGTTCCGCTTGCCGGTGATATTCTTTGTCCTTGCTTCAATATATTTCTTGCAATAGATGTAAAACCGATCGTCATTGTAATTGCGCCCGATAAGCAGGGAAATCAACGCTTCAGTGGGTGTATTACAGTCGGCATGGCTCCAATCCACGTACTCCAGTTTAGATTGGTAGCCTTTCAGCCAGGTAAAATCCCCCCAGCAAAGATTTTTCTCCTTGTTGATGAAACGCAGAAATGGCATAGCCGAGATCCCGATCAGTTTCCTGTCCACGCCCTGGTTCTCCAAGACCGTTTGATGTTTCATCCATTCCGCTTTAAAGCTTGCACTTTGGGTTTCAACAAACGCTTTTGGCAATTTCAGGTTCGGCCGGATCTCCGATGGCACAACTTGTTTGACCGTTAGCAGCAGGTCGAGCAGCACGGTCACATTCGCGCTGAGTGTGCCTGCATGTTCGTAAAGGATATCGCAGACGTTAACGAGCTTGCTCAGTTTGTTGAACCGGAAGGTATCCCTTTGCGTGAAGTTCTCGATCGTATTGAGGTTGTGTATGATCGCTTTTTCCAGGCGTCTCGCCTCTACTTGCAGATGACGATTGGGTTTTGCCGGACTGGCCGGTGGGCTGGCAATGATCTCCTCGGCAATTGATTTCAGGTATTCGGTTTCGGTGTTCATTTCAAAAATTGGGGATTGTCGTCGGAAACTAAACACTGTATGGAAAGGCAGGTGATCGGCTAACGGAAGATAGTAATTGTGTTTGTTTACCGGTTATCGCGTGATGGTTAATTAAAAAGCATCCCGTATCTCACCCCGGGATGCTCAGATAAGATCGTTACAGCAAGAAGGACCTTGCTGGTAAACGGCGGCAGCCCCCGCTCAAGGACGCGCCCATTTATAATTATTAACTAAAACTGAGCTTTTCAGTAACTATTTGAAAAGACTATTAAGAACAAAGCGTATCAGACGTTTGCGGCGATCAGCCCGCTTGCGCTGCAGATATTAATCAACTAACAAACATGTTTAATAAAGAACGTGTGTTGGCAAAACCGGCCTGTTAGCGGAGCCGGAATTGGCCAATATTTAATTGGGTCATCATTAACTCCCAATAATTGTCTGCCAAACTGACCACTTCCCGGTCATCCGGCAATCGGATGACCGTTCCCCTGAATTGAAGTGATCGTTTACTCTTATTTATATGATTCCTAAGCTGCAATTTTTGTCGGAGGGGTTGCATTAAGGTTTTAAATTATCGTACATGGGTCGATTGATTGAATAAACGCCGGAATCGTCCGGTCCATTCCGCATATTCCTTACCGTTCATCAGGCCTTGCAATTCTTCATCATTGTTCAAAGCGATCCGGGCGATCCAGCCCAGGCCGCAGGGGGCCTGATTAATTAATCCGGGACAAGCGGATAAAGCGGGATTGATCTCCAATAATCTCCCGGTGGCCGGCATAATCAGGTCGTAAACCGTTTTGACAGCTTCGACCGTACCGTAAACCCCGCCGCGCGGTATCAATTTGCCTAAACCCATGATGTCCACGAAAATGATATCCCCCAAAGCGGAAGCAGCAAAGCCTGTTAAACCGATGAAAACGTTCTGCCCATCGATACGGAGCCATTCATGTTCTGGACTGTAGTAAAGATCTTCCGGAGATTCCATTTTCTTGAAAAAACGAGCTGGCCAACCGGCCAGCCCTTTCACTTATTTAACGCACTATAAACACTCAATCCTCAAACAGCTTTTTGGCCCAGGCCCGCCAGCATACTGCTGACCATCTCAGGCATCTCATAACGGTGACGCCAGCCCCAGTCGCGCCGGGCAAATTTGTCGTCAATGGACTGCGGCCAGCCATTGGCGATTTGCTGCCGGTTGTCGGGCTCGTAACTCATACGAAATCCGGGGAGCTTAGCGGCAATAGCGTGTGCCAACTCTATTGGGGTAAAACTCATCGCCGCGATATTATAGGCCGTCCTCACGGTCAGCTCATCCGCCGGGGCAGCCATCAACTCCAGTGTCGCCCTGACGGCGTCCTCCATATACATCATCGGTAACCGGGTAGAGGCCTTTAAAAAGCATGTATATCTGCCATTGCGGGCAGCGTGATGAAAAACATCAACCGCATAGTCGGTTGTTCCCCCGCCCGCCGGTGAGGAATAACTGATCAGTCCCGGATAACGAAGGCTGCGGACATCCACACCGTACTGCTCCCAGTAATACTGGCAAAGGTTCTCTCCGGCTGCCTTGCTGATCCCGTACAGCGTCGAAGGTTGCGTTACTGTATGCTGCGGACAATTAATTAAAGGACCGTTTTTGCCAAATACCGCTATACTGCTCGGCCAGAAAACAAGTAGCCGGTCTGCTTTAGCGATGTCCAGTACATTAAGCAAACCTTGCATATTCAACTCCCAGGCTTTTTGCGGATGAGCCTCTGCCCTTGCAGAAAGCATGGCCGCCAAATGGTAGATCTGCGTGATCTTCTCCCGGATCACCAGGGCATGCAGTTCGGGCTTATCCAGGACATTAAGCTGGATATAACCTGTCTCGCCGTTGCTTGGGAACGGAAGGTCTGCCGCGATAACTTGCTCGAAACTATATTTTAAACGGAGCGCCGCGGTCAGCTCGGTACCGATCTGGCCCAAGGCACCGATGACTAAAATCTTTTCCATGACGGTCTTAGGTTGATTTGGTCAAAAACTCTAGACTGCCCTGCTTTGGCGATCCTGCCCAGATATTTAAGGTACGGCATTAATATGAACCAGCCATCATCTGGTAAGGGTATCTGATCATTCATTCCTTTCGTCTTTTCCGGGGAACGGCAGTCAGCCAAAAGGCCAAGCGCCATTGTCCCGGTGATAAAGGAGTTCATAGGTGAATGAAACAAGGTAATACGGGTCTTTGGTTTAAATTGATGTCGCGAATGTCGGCAGTGCTGATGCAGTTTGCTTTAAATTCTTAGCAATTGACCGAAATGAACGAAAATGAATGGATATTTAGACGTTTTGTATCGTTGGAGACGCACAATGATAGCGTTCTGGTTTAGATGCTTTTCTTTGGTCCTCAGCGCTCTCAGAACATACGGCTGGCGTTGAACAATTTCCGGCTGCCGAAGCCTCAGGCAGGGTATGAAAAATAACCTAAATGTTCAGGATATAATGCTGCAAAAAGAGCCCTAGACGGCAAAAAGTCCTGTACTGTAAGTTTTTCTGTCCGGCATTTGCCTTTATCGTAACCTCAAACATTCCCGCAACGGGATGATCAAATTAAGGAGTGTGCCCCGGTCAGTGCAATCGCCGGGGCTTTTTTTAAAGATCAGGTCTTAAGGCTTAAATCTCAGCGTTAAGTATCAAATTGGTTACGGCGGACTGACCTTAAAGTTGTCCGCCGTTTTTTTTACCGGATCATGCGATCTTATCGCCTCGGCAAGTTGAGTTGGGTAAAAGGCGGGACAAAACAATCAATATTCCGATCAGCAGCAAACTAATGCGGACCTATAATGACAGGAACCATTTTGGAGGGTAGAATTTTGTGCTTTTCGTAGTAGATCGAGGATTTTTTGGCGTCTTTTGCTTAAGCAAAAAGCTTAAAAGGGCTGTAGCTTTTACATTCTTTCATGACAAAGCAGCTTTGCACATGCGCGACATTAGGTTGTCCGCAGATCTGCTCCATAAGGAACACATAATACAATTGAGGCGTGGCGGCGGTGACATGCAAAATAAAGTCCCACTCACCGGAAACGTGCAGGCAAAACTGGACCTCAGGCATAACCGTGATGCTTTGCTCATAGCAACAAAGTTGTTCCCTAGCTTGCTCTTTGAGCTTGACATGTACCACGACCAGCACCGGCTGACCGATAAGTTCGCGGTTGAGCACGGCGATATAGCCCTTGATATAACCGGCTTCTTTGAGTTTGCGGATACGGTCGTGTATGGGGTTGGCGGTTCGGTGCACGAGTTTGGCCAGGCGGGAGACATCCACGGATGCATCCAGCTGTAGTAGCTCCATCAATTTGTTGTCGATCTCATCTGGTTTACCGTTGATCATTTCTCTTATGTAATGCGATCTGAATGGGAAAGGGTTCAAAGATAATATTCAAACAAATGGAGGGATTCCCCGAGTTTTTTTTCATTTCGCAGCAATTGCCTAAATTCACGCATGGTTTTAGTCTAAAACGCTTACATAATACCTTCCCGCGGAGGCCGGCGAGAGCTCGGCGGCGGGAATTGCACACTACAGAGCCAGCGGCCCATACGTTTTGCATTCGCGCATCACAAAGCAGCTATCGGTATGCGCGACGTTGGGCAGGCTGTTCACCTTTTCCATCAGGAAGGAAAAATAGGCCTGTGGACTTACAGCGCTTACATGAAGGATAAAATTCCATAGACCGGATACATGCATGCAGAACTGCACTTCAGGCATTTTGGTGACCTGGCTCTCGAATTCCGATAACAGCTCGGTGGTTTGTTTCTCCAGCTTGACATGCGTGATGATGAGCACCGGCCTGCCGACTTTCTCCCTGTCCAATAAAACGGTGAAACCTTTGATAAAACCCTGTTTCTGCATGATCTCGATCCTGCGGTTGACCGGTGTGCGGGAAAGGTTCACCTTTTGCGAAAGGGCGGCCACATCGATGCGGCCGTCCTTTTGCAGGTGATTAAGGATCTTCAGGTCTATCTCATCCAGTTGCATGATCAGTTTTTATCCCCGTTCGCTTTTTTTTTATTTTTTTGGTGTCAGCACGAACTCCAGCAGGTCGTCGGTCAGGTATTTTTTGGCTGCATCCTGGATAGCTTTGGCATCTATATTTTTGATCCGTTCGGCTTGTCCGCCCAAGCTGTGCGGGTCCTCCCCGTTCTGCAGTTTCGCGCTCAGGTAGTTCAGCCAGTAGGCATTGCTTTGCAGGCTCAGTTCCAGCTGGCGGCTTTCCTCTGACTTGAACTTCTGCAGGTCATCCGCAGTAATGTTGCCGGCTTTGATCTTCCCGATCTCTTCCTTCGCGGCTGAGATCAGTTTGTGAACGTTCGCCGGGGCGCAGCCAAAGCTGACCGTCAGCTGGTAACGATCATTGCTGTCGTGTTCCCTGCCGAAGCTTACCGAAGGTGCGTAGGCGCCACCCTCCTGTTCCCTCAGCCTTTCGTTCATCCGGAACTGCACCACATCTTTCAGCGCCGACAGTTTCGTGCTTTCTTCAGGGGAGAATTTAAAGTCTCCGTGATACAGCAACATTACTGTGGCCTTATCCTCTGTACCGGCGTATACCGTTTTACGGATATTGCCTTCCGGCATGCGGATGCCAAGGTCTTTAGCCTCCTCCGGTCCTTTGTTGATATCTGCAGGTAAGGAGGCGATATATTGTTCGACGAATGGTCTGATGCCCTCGGGCGTGAAGCTGCCGGTGAAAATGAATGTGAAGTGGTTTGCATTGGCAAAGCGCTCTTTATAGATCTCATAAGCCCTGTCTAAATTGATCGCTTTGATCTTCTCATTTGTCGGGCCGGTCCTTCTCGGGTTATACCCGCTTAGCACGCCTGCTACGGTATCCTGAAACACGGCATTCGGGCTGCTGTACCTGCCGGCGATGGCCTGTGATGAATGGCTCACGATCATATTATATACGGCTGAGTCTTTCCTCGGTTCCGTAAAAAAAGCATACGTCAGTTCCATTGCGGTCTTCAGGTCGGCTTTTGAACTGGCACCGCTCATTCCCTGGGAGCGTTCCCCGATCGATGGCTGTACGCCGGCCTGTTTACCGGTCAGCAATTTGGGCAAACTTAAATAGTCGTGTTCGCCAAGCCCTGAGGCGGTAACGATACCCGCTGCGTTGGCTGCCGACTGGAAGTCCTGGTCACTGTACAACGATGTGCCGCCCGCGCTGAAGGCATTGAAAGCGATCTCATCGTTTTTGAATGTGGTCGGTTTCAAAATCACAGTTGCACCATTCGACAGCTTCCATGTGGTGGTGCCCAGCAGGTCGTCTTTGGTCTCGCTTTGGATCGTGCCTGCTTTGGGTTCATGGCTCAGGATGCCGCCTGTTGCTGTTCTATCGGTGTAAGCAGCGTAAGTTTTGTTATTTTGGCCTGCTATCCAGCTGTTGACGGTTGCTTCGTTTGGCAGTTCGCTCTTTCTGTATTCAGGCGCTGTGATGATGATATCACGGTTATGATCACCTGTCAGGCTTTGGATTTCCTGTCTGATGGCTGCTGCCGTTATCCCCGGCAGCATTTGTTTCACCAGGCCAAGTTCATAGGCAATGCCCGGTGCGGGTTCGTTATCCAGAAAGTGGCGTTTCAGCTCGTCGGCCAGTCCGGTGGAGCTTTGCTTATCCTGCTCTCTCAGCAGGCCTTCCAGCTGGCTCAGGTAAGCGGTCTTTGCCCTTTCGATCTCGCTGTTTGTAAAACCGGATTCTTTGATCTGCTTTAATGCGCCGTAAACAAAGTCGAAACCTTCTTTTAGCTTGCCTTCCTTAGCGGTGTATTCTACTGACAGCGCATCGATGCCTTTGATCACGCCCTGATAACCCCCTTCTGCATTCAACACCGGCGCATCGGGCGTCTTGCTGAGTTCAGCCAGACGGCCCGCCAGCAACTGGCTTGTCAGGTTTCTCAGCAGGTTGGCCCTGTACTGCGCTTTGGTTCCCTGCGGAAGGCTCGCGGTCTTGAAGTCGATCTCCACCGAAGTCTGGTTCAGCTCCGGGTCGGTCAAAGCTATAAAACGGTTCTTATTCAGGAGCGTTGCTTTGTAGGCTGTTCTTGGCTTTTCGGCTTTCGGATTCTCCATGCCGGAAAATAAGGCCTTTACCTGCTTTTCGATCGCGCTCAGGTCCACATCACCCACGACGATCAAAGCTTGGAGGTCCGGACGGTACCAGTCTTTGTAAAACGATAGGATATCTGCCTTTTTGAAGGTGGTCAATACTTTTTCGGTACCTATCGGCATCCTTTGGCTGTACCTCGAGTTATTCGTTTGGAAAGGGAATAGTTTCGCCTGAAGCCTTTCGCTTGCTCCTTTTCTCAGGCGTTTCTCTTCGATCACTACTCCGCGTTCCTTATCGATCTCCGCCGGGTCCAATGTCGCCTCGCCTGCCCAGTCGCGCATGATCTGCAAACCATTCTTCAACAGTTCCGCATTATCTGTCGGGATAGGCAACTGGTATACCGTCTCATCGAAGCTGGTGTAGGCATTCAGGTCGGCCCCGAAACGGATGCCAGACTTCTGCAAATATTCCACCAGTTCGTTCTTTGGAAAATGCTTCGTACCGTTAAAGCTCATATGCTCCATGAAGTGCGCTAATCCCAGCTGGTTTCCGGTTTCGAGAATGGATCCCGCTTTAACAACAAGGTACAACGTTGCCCGCTTCTGTGGCTCCGTGTTCTTTTTGATAAAATAAGTAAAGCCGTTTGCCAACCTGCCCGTCTTAACTGATGGCGATAACGGGATAGGCTGAGCCTGTGTCATCGAAACCCAACCTAGAAGTGGCAGGGCTATTAACATTTTCCTGAAATTCATATTTGATTTTAAATCAGCAAATAAACGACCCCGACGGCAAATAAACGGGTAGTTTCGGAACGATTTCAGGTAGATTCACCAAGTTTTCCGGCTTTTTGCATTTTTTTGGTTGACTTGGGTCACGCTGTGGCGAAAGCTATGAGCATCTTGCACGCCAAAGCCTGACCGACACCTGACTACCCTAAAATCTGCGCGATATAATCTCCCGAATGTGAGGAAGGAATGATTAGATTTGTATTACCCGGAAATTCCGGGCATTTATTTTCGTGATAAGATTAGTATGTAGCCCCGGAACAGCAAGTGTGACGGGGCTTGCCTTTGTACGGTTCCCGCCATCCCGGTAAAGGATCATCTTATATACCAGCGCCTGGCCCTTAATTGAACAAAAAAAGGAAAATGGTTAAGCTTCATCGCCGTAACTTTTTCAAGATGCCTGTTTAAGCTTGGCTTCCATACTCATGGTCGTATGTGGCACCGCCCGTAGTCGCTCAGCCGGAATCAGATGACCGGTGACCTTGCAAATACCATAGGTCTTATTACTAATCCGCACCAACGCTGCTTCCAATTGCTCTATAAATTTTTTTTGCCGGGATGCCAAGTGGTTGGTTTGCTCTTTCTCGTAAGTAGCTGAGCCGTCTTCCAGCGTTTTACCTGCGATTGCCGCATCATCCCCGTTCTGGTTGGAATAACTTAATGAAGCCGCCAGTTCGTTTAACTCTTCCCGCGCAATGTTTATCTTTCCTTCGATCAGCATTCTGAAGTTGTCCAGCTCGCTGTCGGTATATCGTGTTTTGTTCAATTCAGTTTTCATACTGCGACAACAAGACCGGCTGGAGAAGGTTTTGATACCGGTTAAGAGGAATGTTAAACAAGGGCTAATAACGGCTTATTTGTCTGAAATATGTTTTGAGCTTTCTCGAGTTGGAAAAAATCTTTCATTTAGTGGAATAAGAATTGTGATGTTTTATTTAAGAACCTCTTTGCGAATCAAGGCAACCCCGTATGAAAGCATTATATATTACCCTGCATACCGACCGTAAATTATTAGTATTTCCGGACACTATCGCCCATCTGAACGGCCACACGATTATTACGAAAGCTTACGCCAAACCTCAACAATGATTTGTTCGACCTACCACCGATGACAAATCTAACTTCCAGACAATTATCGGTTACAGGCCCGAATAATAATCATAACCCTCACGTGCCCAGTAATCGGGCGGGCGCGTATTGCTGAAGGTCATATAACCGATCCGTTTCAAATTCTTGATACCATACTTAACCGGGATAATGAGCCGTAGCGGCGCGCCATGGTTAAGCGGGATAGGCTGGCCATTCATCTCGTAAGCCAGGATCGTTTGCGGGTGGATCGCGCTATCCATGTCCAGCCCGACCTGGTATTCCTTATCCGGTGTCATTAGTCCCATATATTGGGTTTTGGTTTCTTCCGCCAAACCAAAATGTTCAATAAAGTCCAGCATTTTCAAACCACCCCAGTATTGAATCTGATCCCATCCTTCCACACATTTAAAATCATAAACGATCTCGGTTTTAGGCAAAGCCTTGATCTGGTCTATTGTAATATGCATCAGCTCGCCATTGGAACGTTTTACTTCCATTTTCCATTCGGCCATTACAATGTCGCTTTCCAAGCCGATATCGCTGTTCTGCCTTACATTTTTAACGGCCATCGATTTCGGATAGGTTTTGACCAGGTGGTTCCGGCTGAAGAAATTACGAAAAAACAGCTCAGTCTTGTTCAGCGCCCGGCGCAGCGGCACCTGCGCCCCACCGGTCACGCCGGTCAATTCTTCCGCCGAGGTAGATAGCCAGCGCCAGCCCTTATAAGCCGCCGCCGAACCTAATGCAAATACGCCCAGCGATAAAAAATTGCGCCGTTTAATCTTTTGATCGATGGTCAGCGGCTGTTTAGTCTTCTTTTGGTTTTTCATCGTTTTTAGGGTTTGCTGTTGGAACAATTTCCATGGGTTTGTTGGACCGGATCACCTCAAAACCCGAGATGACCGACCAGAAATTCTTCCAGCCGGCCAGGATCACCTGCGTGATGTGGATCAGAAAAAAGAACACATAGCCGATGGTCAATACAAAATGGATGATGCGGGCTAAATGATAGCCACCGCAGAGCCAGGTGATGGTGGCGAATTGCACAGGTTTATAGATGGCCAAACCTGTCGATAGCGAACCAAAGCCCATAACGATAATGGCCGTATACGCGATCCTTTGTGCTGCGTTGTATTTGTTTTGCGGCGGCAGCATTTTCCGGATATGCAGATCGTGCAGCAAAACCTGCCAGGCTTCTTTGAACGACTTGCGCTGCGGCAGCAGTTCCCGCCAGGAACCCGACACGACGGTATAAATAACGTAGATCAGCCCATTAAGCGCAAAAAACCACATGAACAAAAAATGATAAGCCATACCCTTGGCCAGGTGCGCCGGTATATCCAAGGCCTCGTAAAACCAGTCCGGGAAAAATTTAACATAGGTGTGCCCGAACAATGTGATGCTGTAGACGTCATTGGCCCAATAGATCAGCAGCCCGCTCCAGATCATGATGGTCAGTAACGGGAAATTGACCCAATGCGTCCAGCGCATCAGCACCGAGTGTTTTTCTTTGATCTGTTTCATAAAGCCAGTTTGGTAGCACCGTCAATCGTGCCTGTTTTGCTGTCCTGAACAAAGGCGATGAGTTCAAATTGTTTTGCAGCAAAATCTGAGGGCAATTTCAGTGTGGCTTCACCCGATGCAGCATTCAGGTGGATATTTTGAATGTTGGTAACGATCTGCACATGCGAAAGGGTGCGGCCGCCGTTTTCGCCGGCCTTGACCGCGATGGTCGCTTGTT
>JAESTD010000175.1 GCA_016763755.1 Mucilaginibacter sp. | reverse complement strand
TTTTAATTTACGCGGGGATATGTATGCTCACCATAGTGCCCCGACCGGGTGCCGAGTAATAGCTGATGCTGCCTTTTAGATATTCGATACGGGTGAGGATATTTTTTAAGCCTATACCATCTGCCTGTGCTGCGGTATCAAAACCTACGCCGTTATCCTTAATTATTGCCGTGATCTCTTCTTTAGCTTGCTTCAATTCGATATTCAATTGTGTGGCATCTGCGTGTTTAATAACATTGTTGATGGTTTCCTGAATAATGCGGTACAACATTGTCTCTACATTGCTTTCAAGCTTATCTTTAAACCCTGATGTTTCCAGGTGGATCTTCAATTTATTGGTATCAATCTTTTCAATAAAGCTTTTCAGATCTGCAGCAAGGCCTGATCGCAACAATATGTTCGGCATCATCTGGTGCGATATTACCCTCACCTCTTTACAACTTTCCTCAACAAGGGCCATAGTGTTCTCTGCCAGATAGCGGTCTTCCGGGCGGGTAAAATCGGTACGCTCAAACAATCCATTAAGGTTCATTTTTACTGCCGAGAAAAGCTGACCAACACCATCATGCAGATCGGCGGCTATCCTCTTGCGTTCGTGTTCTTCAGCATCAAGCACTGCTTTTGTCATCAGCTCCTGTTGCTGCAGTAATTGCAGCTGTAACTCGGCCTCTTGCTTCAATTTGTTACGGTTATGCAGTAGGGCCGCAATTACAAAAGCAACTAACACCAAACCAACAATGATAGAGATCATTGTTTTTTGTTTGCTAATAGATAGCTTCTGGATAGTATTTTCTTTATTAAGCAACTTTATGGTTTGTTCCTTTTTTTCTGATTGGTAATGCGCGTCCATGTGCGCTATTTGTGCATTGCTTCGCTCATTTACCAATGCAACACTTGCTTCCTGATACTTCTGATGAGCAGCTAACGCACTTTTATAATTGCCTTCATTTTCATATATCGAACTTAGCAATTGCCATGCACCCTTTTGACCCTGTTTGAATTTGCTTTCTTCGGCATATTTGATACTTCCTTTTAGCCATTCCATAGCCGATGGGTAATCTTTCTTTTTGGTATAAATGGCGCCAATATTTAGGTAAGTATCACTTATTTGCTTTTTATCACCAAAAAACTCGTCTATGTTCAAAACTTTGTGCTGGTATTGCAGGGCTTTGTCATAAAGCTTCATCTCGGTATAGCAATTGGCCATGTTTGAGTAGGCTTGCGAAAGGCCGCGTTTATTGCTCTCGCGCATACTTATCTTGATCGTTTCATCATCGCATTTTAAGGCCTTTTTGTATTGGCCTGTTGATCCGTAAACATTAGCCAGCAATTGCAGAGCATTCACTACGATAGTAGGGTTATCGATTTTCCTGGCCAGGGATAGGGCGTCAACCCCGTACTGTTCAGATTCTTTTACATTCTCATTATCAAAGTACACCCAGGCCAGGTTTGCCTTAGAAGCGGCAATACCTTCCTGATCTTTATGCTGTTCGCGGATCCCTAAAGCTGCTAAATGATTTTTGATCGCTTCGCTGTAGTCGCCGGTTTGCCAATGGTATATGCCCATGCCGTTATAAGCTTTGGCAGTGGCCAGGGGCAATTTGTACTTTCGCGCCACATCAAGGCATAGTTCACTGTAGCTGTACAAAGAATCGAATTTCCCCTGCAACGAACTTTGCACCGCATTGAACGAATAAATATTGGCTAAACCCATAGGGTAATCGAGCTTATTCACCAAAACAGTGGCGGTATCTATATACTTTTTTGAGGCTTTAGGATCAATACGCTGTAAGGCGACAGCAATGTTGTAATACATATCTACCCGGGCCGTATCAGCACGGCTAACCATAAGCCTTTTTTTAAGACTATCGATACGCCTGTTTTGTGCATTTAAGGCGACCGGCAATAATAAGATCACTATCAGCAGTAGTAGTTTTCTCATTTAAGGAAATAAGAATAAGCTACTAAAGATAGCAAACGGCTTAATAAAACAAAATACTAAATGCTTATTTATTACCGCTTTAGCGTTTGTTTACGCAACAAACTTATCACTACATAAGCGCCCACCATTGCCGGGAAAAACAACAGAAAAGAGCGTTGCAGCAACGTAAAAATAGAAATAAGCGCAGAAGACACTATTTTACCGAATAAGGTTGATATAAAACCTTCAGCAAATCCACTGCCACCAGGGGTTGGCGCAAAATAGATCATGAACTGAATAAGGATTTGGATGGAGATCACCTGTACCAGATTAGCCTTAACTCCTAAGCCCAACAGAATAACCCATTGCATACAATACTTGTTCATGTAAAGTGCTGTAGTTATAACCAAGCTAAGCGGAAACAGAAAAGGGTTTTGTTTAATGATAACGCTGCATGATTGCTGATACTTACTGATACTTTGAAATGAATTATCGGCCCATTTAGCCAGCTTCTCCTTACGTTTGGGAAAAATCTTTGAAAGACCGTTTGCCAATTTCTTGATTGCTGTGCCTACCCAAAGCGGTTTCCAGAAAGCCAATAAAAATGCCAGCAAGAACAACAGGAAAAAGCTGAAGCCGTACCTTAACATAGCGGGTACAATGCTTCCTACTTCAGTGGTATCCATCAGCATAATAGCTACAAAACCTGCCAGCGGCATAAATATTAGCGTGGCACCCATGTTTATTAAGCTAATGGCAAAGGCATCAACAAATTTTACGCCGTTGCTGGTATACACAAATATTTGTGCCGGGCCGGCACCCCCGTGTGCAGGTGTTACTGCCCCCATAAACATATTGGCCACATTTGCCCTAAAGCTTACCCAGTGCGATACCCCCGGAGCCAGTTTCTGTACATAGATATGATTGCGCCAGCTGCCCAGCATCAGGTCAATAAACAGCATTACAAAGCAAATAGCAATGTACTTGTATGATATATGTTGAAGGGCTTTAACCGTATTGCCGGTATTGTTGTAGAAAAATACAGCGGCAATAGTAGCCACGGTAATCAGTGCAAACCAAAGGCTGCCTTTGATAATCACTTTTTTATTAAATACGTTTTTGGCTTCCTGCTTTTCGGGCTGCGCGGGGTGTGAGTTGGGCGTCATTCAACTACAAAAATATAAAAGGGATTTGCTTGTGAGATACTTTAAAGGTTTTTTAAATATTTTTTGATAAGCTTTTTCCCCGGAATCTCAACAAACAAATAAACCGCCGACGAACAAACTATTAAAAATATAACAAATAGGTACAAGCCTGCAACCGGGTTATTCAGCTTAAACCAACCGGTAAATAATGTAGATAATGGCAATTGCAATATGTAAATACAATAGCTTATCTCACCCAGAAAAACCAACACCGGGTTACTTAGCACCTTACTAAAATATCCCTTATTAAGGGCCAACAGCAATATCAATGGAACAAAGAAAACAACCAGCAAGCCATTATGGAAATTTACAGGCCAGTTAATGCCAAGTAGTTGCATCCACCTAAGTAACGAAACGCCTAACACGGCAACAACGGCTAAAATAAGCAGCGGCCTATCATTGGCGAAATAATTCTTTCTACAATAATGGAGATAAGCAAGGCCGGCAAGATTTCCCGCCAAAAACTCGTTAAGGTGACCAATGGGGTTGTAATATATAAAGTTACGATATGTATCCGTATGATCTCCGCTATTAGCAAGCATGCTATTGATCACCTGTGATAATATCCACAAGCCTGAAATAACAAGCCCTGTTTTAAGCAAGCTGCTTTTATTGTAAAAATAGTTAAGCAGTAGTGGAAAGAGCAAGTAAAACAACAGCTCTACAGACAACGACCAATCGGGCAGGTTGTATGACGGCAGGTATTTGGGTATAAAGGATTGTAATAATACCACCTCTGCGCCAAGTTTCGGCGCTGTTACGGCCGGCCTAATGGCCAGCAATGATAATAATAGCGCTACAATATAAACCGGGTATATTTTTGCCAGCCTGTTTATATAATAATTTTTAGTGTTGATGCTTTGCCCATCTTTGCCGTAAGCCACGATCATTACAAAGCCCGAGAGCGTAAAGAAATAGCTTACACCTATGTACCCGAAACTTATCAGGGTTGTTAAACCAGGCAGATTAAAAGGAAAAACACCTTTACCAAAATGAAAAACTACAATAATTATTGCAGCTAAAAACCGGGTAAAGGTCAATTGTTCTATCCTCATTTAAATACCATCAAAATAAAGGTTCTCCTTCTGAACTTTTCGGGGTGATGCCTTTCCATTTCAGGATACTATCGAACAGATCGGCCGTCCGGGCAGGGAAATCTTTCCAGCCCTTTTGGTTGTATATCATCGGCACATGCATGTGGTGGCGGTGCAATGATCCGTGAGAGCCTTTATGCTCGGGGTATTCCCAGAAATCGCGCAGATCGTAACCCAATGCGGCACTTATCACAATATCCCCCGCCCTGCGGCTGCGGAACAGTTGATAAATTTGGAATACGGCATCAGGATAATCGGTCTCAAATGTCTTCGTCAATATTTCGCGATGGCCGCTTGCTTCTATCTTACCGCCATATTTTAATACATCGGCAGTTTGCGGCTCGTAGATAAACACATCGTCTTTAACAGAGATTTTAGCCCTACCATCCCGGTTATGAACAAAGAAAGTGTTCTCCTCATCGCCACGATAAATAGCGAAATCAACGGCATCCTCCTTTACTAATAGTTCCAGTTTATCGGCGCCCATGGTTTGCATTATCTCGGTTTCGCGCAACACATGGTCGCCTTTGTGGTTAAGCAGGTGAATGGCACCGAAAGAGTTGCCCGAGATGAATACGGCACTCTTTGGATTGGTTTTCCAAATTACCGGGTAGTAAACGGCCTTGAGGCCCTGCGCGGTCATCCAGTCGCCAAGGTCAAGGTGTTTAGTGGTTGGGGTAAGGCCGTGGTCTGATGTCAATACAAAAAGTGTATCATCCCATCTGCCCTGCTCCTCTAATTTAGCACGCACTTCACCCAGACTGCGGTCTACAATTTTATAGGCTTCAACGGTGCGCTCATCGCGGATATGGTGGTAGTGCGAATCCCAGTCGACACTCGGGAACACAGCAAACAGAAAATCAAAATCTTTACCGCTGTTCAGCATTTCCATTACGCGGCCATGGCCCTGTATATCTACCGGATGATGGCGCAGTTTAAAATGCGCGCGCATGTATAAGCCGCCCTTGCCTTTCTTGCCCAGATCATACTCGTCAGGTACACTACGGGTTATCATGTTGTAGAGGTTGTACGATTCGCCCATCAGTTCAAACAGTGTAGGCTTATCGGCCGGCATATCGGTATTGAACCAGGCAGCCTCGGGCCCGCAGTAGCTGCGCATGGCCATTTTATTGAAACGGGTGCGCTTAAATTCCTTTTTATCAAACCAACGGATACCGGTAATATCCATAGTACCCGGGAAATGCCCGGTAAGGAACGGCAGGTAGGCCGGGCCTGTGGTAGACGGGAAACAGGTGGTGGCTTTACGATAAGTACCCTCGTTAATGATACGTTGGATATTAGGGAGATGGCCTTGTTCTAACAGTTCGGGTAACACCTCAGCGTGGGCACCGTCAACCAGATAAAACAGTACCCGCTTTTTGCTTTGCATTGATACTTAGATTAAAAACAGCAGCCTTGTTTGTCAACTGCTCAAAAATGAACGCGAAAATAATTAATTATTGTGAATGTATGGCGGCTTACAGGTAACTTATCGAATACCGGCAACGTAACTTTCTGTAAAAAAATTTAGCTTATTCTAAACTTTTATTAAAATTGCATAATTGATTAAACTGATTAAGTGAAGAGGCTTTTTGCAATAGTTTTCCTGGTGATCTACATCTTTAACTGGGGTGGATATTTGCTGCTGCAAAACTACATGGTAGCCCGTGCTGATAAGCACATGAATGAGCTGATAAGCCAAAACCTTTACGACCCCAACTCCCTGGTAGAAGTAAAAGTAAAACAAAACCTTCCCGGTATTTTTGAGTGGCGCGATTACAAGAACGTGAGCGGCCAGATCCAATTAAAAAACGCCTGCTATAACTACGTTAAGCTAAAATTCACCAAAGATACGCTTTATGTAATGTGCGTACCCAACTACGAAAAAACCAAGCTGGTTAAAAGCAACATCATTTACGCTAAACAGGTAAACGATATTCCCTCAGATAAAAAAAGTGATGACTCTGCCAAAAAGAATGATAGTAAATACTATCATCCTGTACTGCAGCTGAGCTTTGATCACATTACAGACGAGCCTGCTACTCAGTTCTGCAATCACTACGCCGAAATAAAAGACCCGCTGATTGCCAGTCCCGCCCAGCCACCCGAGCTGTTAAGTTAATAACACCTTTTTTCCTTTAAGCATCCATCACAATTATCCGTAACCGGCATGGCTATGCTGCTTACCGATGCTTTATGTTTTTAACTTATTTTATTGATTTAAATTCTGATGAAACACTTATATAAAATCGTTTTAACGGTATTGGCCGCCGCTTGTGCATACCAGGCCAATGCCCAAACCATTACTAAAGACACGCTGAAATTAGACAGCGTACTGATAAAAGAATCGCGCGCTAAATACCTGCCTGAAGTTGTGGGCCAATACCTGTTCTCGGGCAAAAAAACAAATATCATTTACCCCGAAGCCGGTAAAGCAAACTTAGCAGGCAACAATGCACGCACGCTATTTGCACAAACACCGGGCATTAACGTTTGGGAGATGGACGGCGCAGGACTGCAAATAAACATTGGTACCCGTGGTACAGATATGCATCGCTCTATCGAAACCAACATGCGCCAAAATGGCTATAATACCAACTCTGATGTGGTGGGCTACCCCGAGAACCATTACAACACACCTTTCCAGGCTATAGGCGAAGTGCAGTATGTGCGCGGGGCATCGGCATTGCAGTTTGGCAGCCAGTTTGGCGGTATGGTAAACTTTAAGATAAAACAGCCCGATACTACCAAAGCTTTCGGTATCGAGAGCGAGCAAACTACAGGCAGCAACCGATTCTTTAATTCGTACAATGCCATTGGCGGTAAAGTTGGCAAGGTGAGCTACTACGCTTATTTTGATGCACGCAGCGGCAACGGCTGGCGACCGAACGCGGCATTTAACTACCATGCTTACTATGCCAATATCAAATACCAATTTAATGAGAAAGGAAGCCTGTCCTTCCAGTTCTCGCGCTCTGATTATGTGCAACAAATTGCCGGTGGTTTAACCGATGCAATGTTCAATGCAAACAGCCGCCAAAGCACGCGTTTCCGTAATTTCTTTATGCCGGCCATCAATATCCCGGCTGTTATCTTCAACTACAATTTTACGCCAAATACCAGGTTGGAGATAACTACCCATGCCCTGTTTGGCGAGCGCAGCAGCGTGCAGTACATTGCCGGCTCAAACGTGGCTGATACGGTTAACAAAACCCTTAACACCTACAACCCGCGCCAGGTTGACCGCGACCACTACAAAAGCTTTACTACCGAAGCTCGTTTGCTAACCAATTATAACATTGGCAGCATCCGCAGCACTTTAACAACAGGCTTGCGTTATGCCGATGGCTCAACCCATCGCCAGCAAAAAGGTGTGGGCACAACAGGTACCAATTATGATCTGAGCCTTACAAAAGATTACGGTATCGACCTTGATCTGAACGCAATTAACTACGCTGCTTTTGCCGAGAATATTTTTCACCTTACGGATAAATTATCGTTCACGCCTGGCGTACGTTTCGAGGGGATAAAAACTACCATCAAGGGTGTGGTAAATAACCGCAGCACCAATGTAGATTACAAGCGGGACCGTACCTTCCCGCTGTTTGGTGCCGGTTTGCAGTACCAGGTAAGCAGCACCACGCAGGTTTATGGAAACTTCTCGCAAGCCTATCGTCCCTACATCTATGCCGCCGTTACCCCGGCAGACCAGCTGACAATTGTTGACCCTAACATGAAAGACAGCAAAGGTTATAACTCAGACCTTGGTTATCGTGGCAAAATTGGCCAGGCTTTTACGTTTGATGTGAATGGCTTCTTTGTGCGCTACAACAACCGTGCGGGCACCCTCACCGTACAGGATGCAGGCGGTGCCAATCATCTTTACTTAACCACTGTTGGTAACGCCGAAGCAAAAGGCGTTGAGGCTTATACCGAATTATCGCTTATCCGTGGTTTCAACGCACAGGCCACAAGCGATCTGCGCATATTTAACACCCTTGCCTATACTCATGGCAGGTATGTTAGCGGCAGCATCAACAACAGCGGCACCAATGCCAGCCTCGTGGGACACAAAATTGAAGGCACACCAGACTGGACCAACCGCACAGGCCTAACCTATCTTAACGGCCATATAACCTCAACTGTGCTTTTTAGCTATGTAGGTAAACAATTCAGCGATGCTAATAACACAGTATTTAATGTAACAGGAGCATCGGGCGTGGTACCAGCTTACAAATTGGTTGACTTAGCGTTTAACTACAGCTTCCTTAAAAGCTATCACGTTAACTTCAACATTAACAACCTTACCAATCAAAAATACTTTACCCGCCGCATTAACATGTACCCCGGCCCAGGCATCCTGCCAGGTGATGGTATATCGTTCAATGTGGGGTTTGGAGTGAAAATATAATTTGAGGTAAAAGCTGAAAGCTAAAAGGCGAAAGGTTTTAAACTCCTCTCGCCTTTTAATTTATCATATCCTGACTTTCGACTTTGAACTTTCGACTTTAAACTTTCTCTGTATATTTCTTCACCATCGCCAGTAATTCATCTACATCAAATGGTTTTTTGATATAGGCATCTGCAAGGCCGGCTTCGGCTATCTCGGCTACATTGTTTACTGCCGATAGGATGATTATGGGGATATGGCTTGTTTTGGGGTCTGATTTTAGCTCTTTACTTATTTGTTGGCCGCTGGCATCGCTTGCCCAATCCGTAAGCCAGTTATCAAGCAGTATCAGGTCGGGAGCAATGTCAGGTAACGACTTTAATATCCTGGAGTTGTCTGAAGCAGTTACTTCATAGCCATCACTTTCCAACACATAGGTAACGCTCTCCCTTATATCCCTGTCGTCCTCAATAACCAAAATCTTCTTAGCCATAGTTCAGTAAATCTATAATAGGCCCTCAAAAGGCTATTATTATAACATCACCAAAATTATTTTGTTTAGCACATCAGCCTAATTAAAGCGCTTATGCACTTTTATATCCGCAGGCCCGTCAAGGAGCGCGGGCGATATATGGGTGAAGTATTTGTAGTGCTGCGTTTGCCTGTGCTTTTTCAAAACAGTATCGTCCACCCACTCCTCTTCAATAAAGAAATGTGATGGCTCATCCTGGCTTTGGTACACCCGGCAATTGATACATCCATCCTCTTGTTGCGAAGCTTTAACCAGCCTCCTCAATTCGGCACTTAAAACACTTGCAGCATCCCTACGGCATGCTAACGAAGCAACTATACTGATACTCATAATAAGGGCTTTTATTTTAATTTACAACGCTTAGAGGCTTTTTTTGGTGCGCCGGATATTTGTAAATTTTGTAATACAGACTATGTTTATCGTCCCCTTTTTTATGGTAACACTTAATCCAAGTCAACCCTTCATAAAACAATTAAAAAAACTAACCTCAACTCTCTAATCTCTAATCACTAATACGTACCTTTGCGGCTCAAAAATTCCCTGTTGTAATGAGTCAATCTGTTCAAATCAAAAACGCCCTCATCTCCGTTTATTATAAAGACAATCTGGAGCCGATAATTCACGAGTTAAACCGCCTTGGTGTGAAGATCTATTCTACCGGTGGTACTGAAACTTTTATTCGCGACCTTGGTGTTGATGTAATTGCTGTTGAGGACCTTACTTCATATCCGTCTATCTTGGGCGGCCGTGTTAAAACATTGCATCCAAAAGTATTTGGCGGCATTTTGGCACGCAGAAGTTTTGATGGCGATCAGCAACAGTTGGCCCAGTACGAGATCCCGGAAATTGACCTGGTTATAGTTGATCTTTATCCGTTTGAGGAAACAGTAAATTCAGGCGCAAGCCAGGAAGATATTATCGAAAAGATAGACATCGGCGGTATATCATTGATCCGCGCAGCAGCTAAGAACTACAAAGATGTGGTTATCCTTGCCTCAAAAGACGATTACAGCGAACTGGAAAACATCCTGAAAACACAGGAAGGTGCTACCACAATTGATCAGCGCCGTCGTTTTGCACAAAAGGCATTCAACATTTCATCAAACTACGATACGCATATCTTCAAATATTTCGACGGCAGCGAACCCATGCCGGTTTTCAAACAAAGCGTTCAGCAAAGCCAGGTATTGCGTTACGGCGAGAACCCGCACCAGAAAGGCACCTTCTACGGTAACCTGGATGCCATGTTCAACAAGCTTAACGGCAAAGAGCTATCATACAACAACCTGGTTGATGTTGATGCTGCCGTTGCTTTAATAGATGAATTTACCGAGCCTACTGTGGCTATCCTTAAACACACTAATGCTTGCGGTATTGCATCGCGCCAGCACATTAACCAAGCCTGGATAGATGCCCTGGCTTGTGATCCGGTTTCTGCCTTTGGCGGTGTGATCATCGCTAACGACGAGATAGACGCGGCTACTGCTACCGAGATCGATAAAATCTTCTACGAAGTATTAATTGCACCGGCATTTACTGATGAAGCAGTAACGATATTAAAAGCTAAAAAGAACCGCATTATCCTGGTTCGCCAACCGGTTGAGCTGCCGACTAAACAATTTAAAACTTTATTGAACGGCGTTATTGAGCAGGATAAAGACAACACAGTTGAAGGCCCTGAGCAAATGACCACCGTTACCGTAAAGCAACCGACAGAGCAGGAATTGAAAGATTTGTACTTTGCCAATAAAGTGGTTAAGCATACCAAATCAAACACCATCGTTATTGCTAAAAATGGCCAGCTAATGGCAAGCGGCGTTGGCCAGACCTCACGCGTTGACGCCATGAAACAAGCTTTGGTAAAAGCTGCTGAATTTGGCTTTGATGTTAAAGGCGCGGTAATGTCGTCAGACGCATTCTTCCCGTTTGCTGATTGCGTTGAGATTGGTGCGGATGCCGGCATCACTGCAGTATTACAACCGGGCGGTTCAATAAATGATAAGTTATCGATAGAGATGTGTAACCAGAAAGGCATCGCCATGGTTACTACAGGCGTACGTCACTTTAAGCACTAAATGGTTAAGTAGTTGATTGGGTTTATTGAGTGAGTGGTTGCCTTTAAAAATTAAAACTACTCACTTAATCAACCATTAACTCAATACGATTCCCAAGAAAATAGGGTTATTATTAACTAATTAGTTTTATTTCGTGAAATTCGTTTTAAACCTAACTATTCGTTAAAAAATCGTGCCCATTAATATTAACTTTGCAAAGTATTTAAAAACACCCCATGGGTTTATTTAACTTTTTTACACAAGAGATTGCAATAGATTTGGGTACTGCCAATACCCTCATTATACATAATGATAAAGTTGTAGTTGATGAACCATCAATTGTGGCTTTTGACCGCACTACGAACAAAGTAATTGCCATCGGCCGCCAGGCTATGCAAATGGAAGGTAAAACGCACGATAACATCCGTACCGTGCGCCCGCTTAAAGATGGTGTAATTGCCGACTTTAACGCTGCCGAACTGATGATACGCGGTATGATCAAGATGATCAACCAGGGCAAAGGCTGGTTCTTCCCGTCGTTGCGTATGGTTATCTGTATCCCATCGGGTATTACCGAGGTAGAGAAACGTGCCGTACGTGATAGCGCCGAAATTGCCGGTGCAAAAGAGGTGTATCTGATATACGAACCGATGGCTGCTGCCGTAGGTATCGGTATCGACGTTGAGGAACCAATGGGTAACATGATCATCGATATCGGTGGTGGTACTACCGAGATTGCGGTTATTGCCCTATCTGGTATCGTGTGTGATCAGTCTATCCGCGTAGCGGGAGATAACTTTGATTCTGATATTGTACAGTACATCCGCCGCCAGCATAACATCATGATCGGTGACCGTACTGCTGAGAAGATAAAAATTGAGGTAGGTGCTGCATTGCCTGAGCTTTCAGAACCGCCTGCTGATTTCGCCGTACAAGGCCGCGACCTGATGACCGGTGTGCCAAAACAGATCACGGTATCATACACCGAGATTGCACACTGTTTAGATAAATCTATCTCAAAAATTGAAGAAGCGATATTGAAAGCGCTGGAGATCACCCCGCCAGAGCTTTCTGCCGATATTTACCAAACCGGTATTTACTTAACCGGCGGTGGGGCACTGCTGCGCGGTTTAGATAAACGCGTAGCCGCTAAAACCAAATTACCTGTACACGTAGCAGAAGACCCATTACGTGCAGTAGTACGCGGTACCGGCACAGCACTTAAAAACATCGGTAACTTTAAATTTTTAATGCAGTAACTTTTAGATGTGAGATATGAGATTTGAGACATGAGAAAGAAAAGCTTTCTTAAATCTCAAATCTCATATCCCACATCTCATATCTAATTCAGCCAATGCGTAACCTCCTGATATTTATCACTAAGTACAACGCATTCTTTCTGTTTCTTATATTTGAAATAGCATCCTTTGTCATCTACGTCAAATACAACTCATTTCAAAAAGCTTCGGTAATTAACAGTACCAACCAAATTACAGGCAATTTATATGCTCGTACTGATGAGTTAAAGGGATACTTGTCCTTGCGCGAAGTGAACGACCAGCTTGCGCGCGAGAATGCTTTGCTGCGTAACCAGCTCAAATCATCAAAATATATAGATACTGTTGCGCATAAAACGGTTGTTGATACCATTTACAAACAGCAGTACGAATATATTGCCGCAAAGGTGATCAACAAATCCATCAACAAGCGTAACAACTATTTAACCATTGATCGTGGTAGCCGCGAGGGTATACAAAAAGGCATGGGTGTGATAACCGCAAATGGTGTTGTTGGTAAGATTGCCTTTGTTGGCGAGCACCTTTCTATTGTGCAATCGTTGTTGCACAAGGATTCAAGGGTGAGCGGTATGCTGGCTTACAACAAGGAGATCGGTTATATACAATGGGGCGATGATATGAACCCCCGCAAGGCCCTTTTGGTTGATGTATCGAACAACGCACAACCAAAAATCGGCGAGCCTGTGGTAACCTCAGATCTGTCTTTATTCCCTGCCGGTATTCCTTTAGGAAAGGTGAGTAAGCTTAAAGCGAAGGGCGCAGGCTTTTTCCTGAACCTGGAAGTAGCTTTGGCGGTTGATTTTAGCAAGCTGGAGTATGTTGATGTGGTAGTGAACAAGTTTGCCAACGAACAAGCGGGACTGGGGGCTCAGGAGAAAAAAGGCGATGAGTAGAATTATCCTTACAAACTTGGTGCGCTTTTTAGTGCTGGTGCTTTTACAGGTATTACTGTTAAAAAATATTACGCTGTACAACCTGTCTACCCCTTACCTGTACATTCTGTTTATATTACTGTTACCGTTTGAAACACCGAACCTGCTGCTTTTTGCACTTTCATTTATATTGGGCCTAACTGTAGATGCTTTTTATGATACCCCCGGCCTGCACGCCGCGGCGTGTACGTTGCTGGCGCTGGTAAGGGTATTATTCATCAGCATTACCGTACAAAAAGACGGTTTTGATAACGAGCCCGAACCCACTCTTAGCATCATGGGCTTCAGGTGGTTTTTTACCTACGCACTTGTCCTTACATTATTTCACCACTTCTTCTTGTTTAATTTAGAAGTTTTTAGGATCTCGGAGATTGATTACACACTAAGCCGCTTTTTATTGAGTTCAGTATTTACAGTATTTTTGATGCTGGTTTCGGGCTTATTGTTTTTCAGAAAGAAAGAGCGTTAATGAATAGTTATTTTGGCCGGCGGTACGTTATTGCAGGAATCTTTATGGTGTTTGTGCTGGTTTTACTGGCCAGGCTTTTCTATATCCAGGTAGTTGACGACCGTTACTTTCTATACGCCCAAAACAACGTAGTACGCCGATTGATCCAATACCCTGCCCGTGGCCCTATTTTGGATCGTAACGGCAAAATAATGGTATCAAACGAGCGCGTGTACGATATAACCGTAGTACCCAAGCAGGTAAAGCCTTTTGATACGGTTGAGTTTTGTAAGCTTTTAGATATTGATAAAGAGGGCTTTGATAAACGGATAATCAAGGCCCGTAAATATTCGCCTTACCGGTCATCTGTTTTTGAGAAACAGATCTCGGCCCAGCAATACGCTTCTTTTCAGGAACGCTTATCAGAATTTCCGGGTTTTGATGCTGTGCAAAGGCCGGTACGCACTTACCCCGATTCGAGCGCGGCGCAGTTTCTTGGCTATATCGGCGAAGCTACGGAAGCGATTATCAAACGTTCTAACGGCTATTACAATCCCGGCGATTATGTTGGTATCACCGGCGTAGAAAAATCATACGAAGACGTTTTGCGAGGCCAGCGTGGTGTGCGTAACATGTTGTACGATTCGCATAACGTGCCGAAGGGTGTTTATGCAGGCGGTGCCTATGATACCGCTGCCGTTGCCGGCGATCGGTTAGTATCGTCACTTGACACTAAGATCCAGAAGCTCGGCGAAAAGCTGATGCAGAACAAGATAGGCAGTATAGTAGCCATTGAACCATCAACGGGCGAGATACTTTGCTTTGTGAGTACCCCAACCTACGACCCTAACCTGCTGGTAGGTAAAGAGCGCGGGCATAACGCAGGTATTTTATATAAAGACCCTTACAAACCGCTATTCGTTCGGCCTATACAGGCTTATTATCCGCCGGGTTCATCATTTAAGCCATTGAGTGCGCTGGTAGCAATGCAGGAAGGAGTTATTACCCCGCAAACGGTTTATCATTGCCCGGGGTATTATACAACGGGTAACCGCCGTGTTAAATGTTTCCATGGCGAGGTACATGGAGATGTTAACCTGGCAAGCGCTGTTGCCCATTCATGCAATGGTTATTTCGATATGGTTTTTGAGCGATTGGTAAACCGCATGGGCGGCGGCCGCAAAACCGATACGGCATTTAACAACTGGCGCAACAACGTGGCCAAATTTGGCCTGGGTAATAAATTGCATATAGATCTACCCGCCGAAAACCGTGGTAACTTGCCAAAAGCTTCGCTTTACGATAAGATGTATGGCAAAAAAGGATGGCGATCAAGTACAGTTATATCATTGGCTATTGGCCAGGGCGAATTGCTGGCCACCCCGCTACAGTTAGCTAATATTGAAGCTACTATTGCTAATCGTGGTTATTTTTACAAACCGCACCTCATTAAATCTATCGGCGACAAGCAGGTTATTAGAAAAGAATACACCGAGAGAAATTACGTAGGCATAGATTCACAATATTTTAACCCCGTTATAAACGGGATGCAAAACGTAGTAGAGTTTGGTACAGCTGCCAGCTCAAAAGTGCCGGGCATTATCATGTGTGGCAAAACCGGTACTGTGGAAGTGAAAAACCATAAAGATAACTCTGTGTTTGTGGCCTTCGCGCCGCGCGATAACCCGAAAATAGCTATTGCGGTGGTGGTAGAAAATTCTGGGCAGGGAGCTACATGGGCTGCGCCGATAGCCAGCTTTATAGTAGAGCAGTACCTTAAAGGTAGTATCAGCAAACGCACATCGGGTATTTTTCCTGAATACTACATGAACCAAAATTTGCTGCCCGAAATCCCGGGTTCGCCTGCCGAGAAAGCGCATAGGCGTGCGGATAGCTTAAGGCGGGTAAAACAGGATTCTATCAAAAAGGCTGCAGCTGATACTGCAAAAAAGGAAATAGAGCTTAAAGCTGCTAAAAACACACCAGCAAAAAAAACTGCGGAACGTTCAATAGCCATGTTACCAAAAAGGAGGGACGATGAATAGCCAGCGCAGTTTCTTTTTTAATGTGGATTGGCTAACGGTGCTCATATACCTGGCTTTGTGTACTATTGGCTGGTTCAATATCCATGCGGCGGTTTATGATGAAACCAATACCAACATTTTTGATCTGAGTACAGAGTACGGTAAGCAATTTATCTATATCATATCGGCGCTGGTTATCGGCATAGTAATATTGCTGTTAGAGAGTCGTTTCCTTACGGCCCTGGCTCCTGTGTTTTACGGGGTAACGGTGCTGTTATTACTGCTGGTGCTTGTTGTGGGGCGAAATGTAGGTGGTAACCAGGCCTGGATTGACCTGGGTGGGGGCTTCAGGTTACAGCCCTCGGAGTTTGCCAAGTTTGCCACCTGTTTGTTACTGGCGCGATATCTCAGCTCAACCAACGTAAAGATTACCGAGCTTAAATCATTCCTGATTGCCGGTGGTATCATCTTTCTGCCTATGCTGCTCATCAAAATGCAGCCGGATGATGGTTCTACGTTGGTTTTCTGCTCCCTGATATTTGTACTTTATCGCGAGGGACTATCCGGATATTTCCTCGTGTTCATTGGTTTGGTGGCTACACTTTTTGTACTGGCATTACTGTATAACGTCTGGTTCATTGTTGCCGGGTTAGTGGTATTAGCCGTGCTATTGCTGATGATGTTCAGAAGGAACAGGCGATTTTCGGTAGCTATGCTTATTGGCCTGGTAGCTTGTATCGGTTTTGTATTTATTGTAAAACCGCTTTACTATAGCGGACTGAAAAAACACCAGCGGGCACGTATTGATGAGGTGCTTGGTTTAAATAATGATAAGCGCGGCGTCGGTTATAATCAAAACCAATCCAAAATAGCCATCGGCTCGGGGCGTATATGGGGCAAGGGCTATTTGCAGGGCACACAAACAAAATACTCATTCGTCCCCGCTCAAAGCACCGACTTTATTTTTTGTACCGTAGGTGAGGAATGGGGTTTTGCAGGCTCGGTAACCGTATTGGGTTTATACCTCTTCCTGCTGTTGCGGATAATAGTTATCGCCGAGCGACAGCGGTCGCCTTTCTCCCGAATTTATGGGTACGGGGTAGCATCTATCATCTTCTGCCACGTTACCATTAACATAGCCATGGCCATAGGCTACATGCCGGTAATCGGTATTCCGCTGCCGTTTATCAGCTACGGCGGTTCTTCGCTTTGGAGCTTTACCACGCTGCTGTTTATCCTGTTGAAGCTGGACAGCAACAGGATGGGAATCAACTACGCGTAACGCCTTTTCAGCAACGCGTAAAACTTATCTGTTGTAGATTTTTTTAAATCCCAGTTATTTTTGGCAACGTAGTTAGTTTTCAGGAAACGGTCTGCTTCTTCAAAATTACTAAAGCGGTTCACTATTTCTATCGCTTCGCTATACGCAAGGCTATAGCCATTAAACAAATCTTTCACAAACAATAACTTATCGTTCATGCTAATGGCCGATTTAAGATCAGCTATCGGTGCTTCCTGTTTCTGTTGGGTTGGTATGGGGGTGCTATCGCCTTCCCTCTGTGCACGTAGCCGCTCATTTAAAGTAAGCGGTCGTTGTGGTTCGTCGGCCTTTTCGGTTTCATGGGCAGCCACGGGGATCTCCGGTTCCTGCGATGGAATGGATTCTTCTGCCGCGACCTTTGGCGTATTATCTATAACAGGCTCAGGGTTGCTCGGCACAACGTTAGGTTGCTCCGTTTCGTCGGATTTCTGGTTGTTATTAAACAAAGATGACAAGCCTATCTTTGCACCGGCAGCAACACTAGTTTGATTGTTATCCTTAGACGCTTCCGTAAAAGTATCAGCTTCATTTATTTCAAGGTCGTGTTTGATTGTACCAGTTTCCTCACGTTGAAACGAGTAAGTGTCTGCGTCCCTGCCTGCATCTAAATTAATGCTCGGAACAGGTTTATCTTCTTCTATCGGTTCGGGCTGGCGCTGCTCCGGCTCAATCGGTTGTGGCGCTATAAATGGCGCTCTCTCCACAAGCGGTTTTACTGGTTGTACAACAGGCTCAAAATATTTGGGCTCGCCGGCAGGTGCTTTTACTTCCGGGGCAGGTTGTTCAGGTTTTGGCGTTTCAACTTTTGGTGCTTGTGGCCTCAGAAAATCCGGCTTTGGCAAGTTAAACCATGATGTTTGTTCCTGCTCAGGTTCTTGCGGCTCAACAGGCTCGGGCTGTGGCGGCAACGGTGCAATTAGTTCTGCCTGAACAGTTGTTTGAGGTTCCGGTTGTTTATCTTCTGCCGCAGGCGGTAAAGCCTTTTGCTCTTGCGAACGCTGCAGGTTAAGCTTTTTTAATATCTCGGCATGATCCTTTAAAAAGTGAGTATTTGCAACAAAAAGCTCCAGCTCAAGGTCGTTCAGGTCATCTGCCGTTTCCTGCAGATATTCGTATTGGTCTAACAGTTCTTTGATTATTGCGCCGGTCTTTCTAAATACTTCCTGCTGCTTCATATTGCTTTAGATGTTAGGAAAAATGCTTACCAAAAATAGTACAAAATTCTGATATTAGCCCTTCACTAAAAATTGAAACAAGTGTATAACGAGGATGTTTTCAGAAGGAAAAATGAGGTTGGGGGTAGCATCGAAGTTATCTGTGGTTCAATGTTTTCAGGCAAAACCGAAGAACTCATCCGACGCGTAAAGCGCGCACGAATTGCCAAAGTTGAGGTTGAGATCTTTAGTCCGGCTGCTGATATCAGGTACGATCAGCGCGCTTTGGTATCGCATAATGCCAATTCCATACCATCAAAATCGGTAGCTAAAGCATCTGAAATACTACAACTTGCCGAGCACATGCAGGTAATAGGTGTTGATGAGGCCCAGTTTTTTGATAACGAACTCCCGCAGGTTGCACAAACGCTTGCAAACAAGGGTGTGCGTGTGATCATAGCCGGACTGGATATGGATTTTAAAGGCCGCCCTTTTGGCACCATGCCCCAGTTAATGGCCATGGCCGATTCTGTAACCAAACTCCACGCCGTTTGCATGAAATGCGGCGGGCAAGCCATGTACTCCTACCGCCTTGTTCCCAATGAAAGCCAGATA
>JAESTD010000174.1 GCA_016763755.1 Mucilaginibacter sp. | reverse complement strand
CCATTTCACCAGAAGTTACAGACGTTAAACAAGAATATAATTCTTTCCGCGAAGTGTTTGAAGATGCGCTTGACCAGGAGATAAGCGTTACGCAATCCATCAAAAAGATCTACGCACGTTGCTTAAACGAGCAGGATTATGTTACCAACGAATTCCTTAACTGGTTCCTGAAAGAGCAACGCGAAGAAGAATACAAAGCACGCCGCGCGCTGGAACTGTTTGAAGTTATTGGCGAAGAAGGTACAGGTGCCTGGGAAATTGACAAACACGTTGGTAAGATCAAATACGATAGCGAAGCTAACTAATCTTCCATCAGCAGTTTTAAAACATCCTTTTCGGAATATTCTTTTAACCAGATATTTCCGGGAGAAAAAGTACAGACCGGTGCCCAATCGCACCGGTCTGTACATTCTATACGGATCACTTCCACATCCTGACCGCTGTATTTGGCAAACCTCTTTGCCGATTTGTACATATCTTTCCCACCACGTTTAGCGCACTTGCTGCCGGTACATATAAACAACGTTTTATCAGGAACGGGAAATTTGCCCATGTTAATTTTCGCTTTTAGTATTTAACTTACAAATATCAGGTTTATTTTTGAGTATAAACTAATTATACATTGCCATGAGTATGAAAGCAATAGATATCATCTCTATCCCCGTTACCGACCAGCAACGAGCAAAGGAGTTTTACATCAAATTCGGTTTTGAACTGATCGTTGAAAATCCATTTCAGAATGGTGCCAACTGGATCCAATTAGGCTTACCCGGCGGCGGTACAAACAATACGCTGGTAAACTGGTTCCCGCAACTTACACCGGGCTGCATAGCGGGCTATGTAATTAAATGCGATGACCTGGATGCCACCCTCGACGGGCTAAAAGAGAAAGGCATAGAAACAGGCAATGCCGATAAAACTCCATGGGGACGTTTTGCCACGGTAAGAGACCCCAATGGCAACTCGTGGAGTTTGCACGGGAAATAATTGTTTGTTTTGAACCACTTTACTGGCTGAAGCTTATAGCTTCGACCTAAGACAAAGCAAGTATTCTGCTTACGTAAGCTGAATGCTTACTTCATTTGGGGACAAAGTTACGCTGTCGCTAAACTTTGACCAATATAAGGGGAACTATAATCTTACTCAATAATGGAAATCGACGACATCATAAAATCAATATACTATTTTTATCCGAAAAATGTCAGTATATATGAAACAGCAATTACCGAGAATTCCGAAGAATATAAACGTCGTAAAAGTGTGTGTCGAAACGCGGCACAGGACAGGACGCAATGGAATTTGTTAAAACAAAATTTGGAAAGCCAGTTTATTAGTGAATTCGGTTGCAAAATCTATGATTATAGTACATTGGGAAATGTGCCCTGTTACCACGCATCTGTTGGGATTGGCAATCAGTTATATTCTTTCATGATAAGTGTAATAATCCCATTGTGGAGTTACCGAATAATAGATTTAAAAACAGAGAAAATCGAATATGAGTTTCGAAACCCATATGAGAAATCTGTAATTGATGCTATAACATCATCTATCAATAACTTTTTTCCGGCATATTCTTTTTTAGGGCCTCAACAACATCAAATTGTTATTGATGACATTGCGACGGCGTTTTCACAAGGTCCAACTATTTTTGACGCAATTTTTACTGAAAATGGAAATTGATATCGCATAATCTTAGACTGGTTGAAGCTTATAGCTTCGACCTAAAATTATGCAAGCGTTCTGCTTGCGTAAGCTGAAAGCTTACTTCATTTGGGGACGAAGTTACGCTGTCGCTAAACTTCGTCCAGTTGGGTTAAACTTCATATTTTGCTTATATTTATGGATATAAATAAAACCTAAATCTGTCACGTGTATTCTTATCTCATTATCATAGGCTACCTAATACTACTCATTATCGGTTTTCTGGCAACACGTACGGTAATGGATAAAGGGCTTTCTGCAATTGCTTACGCTATCGTATTTATCATTTGTGCGGCTGTGTTGCTTGTTGTTTACACTGCCGTAGTACTGCGGTTTAGCGGCATACAGTGTTGAGTTTTTTGTACAAATGAATTTAAGAAATGCTTTTTTCACTTGCTGGTGCACGCGTGTCGCGTGTGCCTTATAAAATCGTTCCAGCGGAATTGGCACACGCGACACGCGTGCGCCAGCGAGAAGAATTTAAATGTATAATAGAAAAGGCCATCCGTACGGATGGCCTTTTCTATATATCTAAAAAAAAACTTATTCAGCTTTTGCAACTTCCTTAACCTCGCCACCGGAAGGGGCAAGCATTTTAAGGAACGATGCTAATTTCTCTTTCATCTCGCGACGGTCAACTATAAAATCAAGGAAACCGTGCTCCTGAACAAACTCTGCCGTTTGGAAACCTTTAGGAAGATCTTTCTTGATGGTTTCTTTGATAACCCGCGGACCTGCAAAACCGATCAGAGCACCTGGTTCGGCAATATTGATATCGCCCAACATAGCGTATGACGCCGTAACGCCACCGGTAGTTGGGTCGGTTAACAACGAAATATAAGGAACTTTAGCCTGCGCTAATAAGGCAAGCTTAGCTGATGTTTTAGCCATCTGCATTAATGAGAAAGCAGCTTCCATCATCCTTGCACCACCCGATTTTGAGATCATCAGGAATGGAACTTTGTTTGCAATGCTGTAATCTATAGAACGGGCAATTTTCTCGCCTACTACAGAACCCATTGAGCCGCCGATGAAGTTAAAATCCATACTGGCAATAACAATGTCCTGGCCGTTCATCTTGCCAACGGCAGAACGGATAGCATCAGTTAAACCGGTCTTATTTTTCGTTTCTTTAAGCCTGTCGCTGTATTTTTTGCTGTCGGTAAAGTGCAGCGGGTCGCCGGAGTGGAGATCTGCAAAGAGTTCGGTGAACTGGTTATCATCAAATAGTACCGAAAAATATTCTTTAGAGCCTATGCGTAAATGAAAACCGCAGTAATGGCAAACGTATTGATTTTCAACCTGTTCAGAGTAATGAAGCGGTTTTTTACAATTGGGGCATTTATTCCATATCCCATCCGGTGCTTCCTTTTTCTCCTCTGTAGTGGTAATAATGCCTTTAATTTCGCGCTTAAACCAAGCCATATCTTAAAAAGTGGTTAGAAGTAACTGCAAAGAAACAAAAAAAGCTTGTATTTGATTGCAGAAATTTAATCACCGGTTTATCGGGTTTGGTCATAACGTCATTATAATATGTTAAGTTACCTGTAAGTTGCTCCGGCTTTTACTCAGGGCTACAGACTTAAATTCTATTAAAATGGTAGAATATTTCAACTCAGAGTTTAATACACTTATATTTCAAGTGCTTAAATCAAAAATAGGTGATATTTATTAGGCAAAACATTAAAATTTTATAACTTCGAGCCCCAAACAAATGCTCATGGATTTAAAAAATTATAAAGGCGTTCTGCACGGCGATCAGGTGCAGGAACTATTTGAAGCAGCTAAAAAACATCAGTTTGCATTACCTGCGGTAAACGTAATTGGTACAAACTCTATTAATGCTGTAATGGAAACTGCAAAGGCAGTTAACTCTCCTGTAATTATTCAGTTATCAAACGGTGGTGCCCAGTTTTACGCGGGTAAATCATTAGATAACTCAAAACTGCAAGCCTGCATATTGGGCGCTGTATCTGCAGCTAAACACGTACATTTATTAGCCGAGCACTACGGTGTTGCGGTTATTTTACATACAGACCATGCCGCAAAAAAATTATTGCCATGGATTGACGGCTTGTTAGAGCACGGTGAGAAATTTTTTGCTGAAACCGGCAAACCATTGTTCTCATCACACATGCTTGACCTTTCTGAGGAGCCTATCGAAGAAAACATCGAGATCTCTGCTAAATACTTACAACGCATGGCTAAAATGGACATGACTGTTGAGATTGAGCTTGGTGTTACCGGTGGCGAAGAAGACGGTGTTGACAACTCTGATGTTGACAGCTCTCGCCTTTACACCCAGCCGGAAGAGGTTGCCTATGCTTACGAAGAACTTTCAAAAGTTAGTCACCGTTTTACCGTTGCCGCTGCTTTTGGTAATGTGCATGGCGTATACAAACCGGGTAACGTTAAATTGATGCCGGTTATCCTGCACAACTCGCAAGAGTTTTTGAAAGAGAAACATAACCTTACTGCCGAGAAACCGATCAACTTCGTATTCCACGGTGGTTCTGGTTCAAGCCAGGAAGAGATTCGCGAAGCGATATCTTACGGTGCTATAAAAATGAACATCGATACGGACATGCAATGGGCTTTCTGGGAAGGTATAAAAGATTACTACCAGTCAAAAGAAGCTTACCTGCAATCGCAAATTGGTAGCCCGGATGGTGATGATTCTCCGAACAAAAAATACTACGATCCACGCGTATGGTTACGTAAAGGCGAAGAAACTTTTGTTAAACGCTTAACAGATGCTTTCGCTGACCTTAACTGTTTAGACGTGAACAGCAAGCTGTAATCAAACATAGCTTATAAGAATAAAAAGCGCCAGTGTTTTAAACATTGGCGCTTTTTTTTAGTTGTAGACTTAAATTACCAGCGCTATGCATGCGAATAAGGAAAAACAACATCTTTTTGAACGATTTGCCAACTGGGCAACCGTGGCTACCGGCAGTTCTGCTGCATTTATTACTGCTACTATAGTTATTATTGTTTGGGTAATATCGGGACCTATATTTCATTATTCTGATACCTGGCAACTGGTGATCAATACAGGCACCACCATCATCACATTCCTGATGGTGTTCCTGATCCAGAAATCGCAGAACAAGGATTCGAAAGCGGTGCATTTAAAACTCAACGAGTTACTGGCATCGCACCAGGGGGCGAGTAACCGCATGGTGAATATTGAAGACCTTACCGAAAAGGAACTTGATCAGCTGTATAAGTTTTACGTTCGATTATCTAAATTAGCCGAGGAAGAAGATGATATCACCTGCACGCATTCGATAGATGCTGCAGAAGAAAATCACAACACAAAACTAACCGGTTTTAAAAGCAAAAAGCATTATCAGGATGCCCTCAAACATAGAAGTAAAAAAAGTAGATAGTCCGCCGGAATTAGAGAAAGTATTTGCCATAAGGCACGAAGTTTTTGTAGGCGAACAAAATTGCCCGCCCGAGCTTGAATACGAGTTTGAAGACCAATCCACACATTTTTTAGCTACCGTGGATGGTGAGCCTGGCGGTGCCGCCCGCTGGCGCAAAACCGACAAAGGTTATAAACTGGAGCGCTTCGCCGTGCTTTCTAAATTCCGCGGATATGGGGTAGGGCAGGCTTTGGTAAAAGCTGTTTTAGATGATCTGCCTGTAAATGCTTCTTACATATATCTCCATTCGCAAGTGCAAGCTGTCGGCTTATATGAAAAATTTGGCTTTAAGCCAAGCGGCCCCCAATTTGAAGAAGCGGGGATACAGCATTTTAAGATGGTGAAAAAATAGAGGCAAGATAGTTAGAACCAAGAGTCAAGACCTAAAAGAAGCGGTCTTACTTCCTGCTTGCTGACATCCTGTATCTCTTATCCAAATACCTTGCTTGAGTAATCCATCGCTTCGGCCAACTTATCAAGATCTAAACTTAACGGTACATTCTGATGCAGCAGGAAGGCAACCAGGTTTTCTGTCGCGATGTTACCTGTTAGGTCGTCTTTAGCCATGGGGCAGCCGCCGTAGCCTTTCAACGCCACATCAAACTTGTTGCACCCTGCTTCCCAGGCACCGGCTACCTTCTCCTGCCAGGTATCAGGTGTGGAGTGCAAGTGAACACCGAACTCGGTAATGTCCGAAAGTTTCTTCAAAGCAGGGTATAGGCTGCTGATCTGTTCAGGCTGCGCAACGCCGATGGTGTCAGACAGCGCGATGTAGCCGATGCCTTCGTCGATCATTTTCTGCGCCCAGTTTAAAACGATCTCGTTGTTCCACTCATCCCCGTAAGGGTTACCAAAACCCATGGATAGATAGATGAGCAAAGCCTTGTTGTTGGCAGCGCATAACTCATTGATGCGTTTCACATCGTCAAAGGCCTTATCTATCGTGGTATTGGTATTACGCATTTGGAAGGTCTCAGAGATGGAGAAGGGATAACCGAGATAAGTTATCTGCTCATGTTGCACGGCATCCTCAGCACCCCTGTAATTAGCTATAATGGCTAACAGTTTGGAGCTCGTATTATCCAGGTCGAGTTTGCTTAGCACATCGGCTGTATCGCGCATTTGCGGGATGGCTTTTGGCGATACAAAGCTGCCGAAATCAATTGTCTCGAAACCTACCTGCAAAAGCAGGTTAATGTATTCGGCTTTTACATCCGTCGGTACAAAATCATGCCGGCCCTGCATGGCATCGCGGGGGCATTCGGTAATTTTAATGTGGTCACTCATTTAGTCGGGTTGGGATACTTGTTCGTCTTTTTCAACCAGCTCCTCACGTTTAAAGTTGCGGATGATCAAACGGCTGCCGCCATTATAGGTAATGTAGCTTGATACCCAGTTAATGAAAACGATTACCCGGTTACGGCCACCCATCAATGATATCAGGTGAACAAACATCCATATCAACCAGGCAAAAAATCCCTGGAACTTCAGTTTACCCAAGTCGGCAATGGCCTTGTTTCGGCCGATGGTTGCCAATGAACCTTTGTCGTTGTATTTAAACGGTTCGGTTTGCTCGCCTTTGATTAGTTTGTAAATATTCTTGCCTGTGGTTTGGCCCATTTGGATAGCCACCTGCGCCACACCGGGGTGGCCTTTGGGTGTTTCCGGTGTTATCATAGCCGCCACATCGCCTATGGCAAATATATTTTCGGTGCCCACCACGCGGCAAATGTTGTCGACCTTAATACGGTTACCGCGCTCAATAGCTTCTTTTGCAACACCATCGGGCACAACACCTTGTACACCGGCGCTCCATATCACGTTTTTGGTGAGGATGCTTTTGCCGCCTTCAAATTTTATCTCGTGGCCATCGTAGCTTTCAACCTTTACACCTAACAAAACTTCAACGCCCATTTTCTTCAGGAAATCTTCAGCAGCTTTTGAGCCCTCGTCAGAAAATGGCCCTAAAACTTTCGGCAGGAAATCTACCAGGTAAACTTTCATTTCCTCTTTGGCCAGTTCGGGATAATCTTTATCCAGTACGTGATTACGCAACTCGGCTAAGGCGCCAGCAAGCTCTACACCGGTAGGGCCTGCGCCTACCAATACGAATGATAGGTATGGCGCCCTTTCTTCGCGAGAGGGCTTTAAAATGGCTTCCTCAAGGTTTTGCAGCACCAGGTAGCGCAGGTTCATAGCCTCGGGGATGGATTTCATGGGCATTGCGTAATGCTCTATTTCCTTATTGCCGAAGAAATTAGTGGTAGAGCCTGTTGCAATCACCAGGTAATCGTAACCGATATCGCCTATCTCGGTATGCACAGTATTGTTTTCCGGGTTAATACCCAATACCTCGGTATTTCGGAAACGCAGATTTTTTTGCCCATCAAAGTTTTTACGCAACGAGAAAGCAATCGATTCTGCTTCCAAACTTCCTGTAGCTACCTGATAAAGCAGGGGCTGAAAAGTATGGTAGTTATGTTTATCGATAAGGATGATCTCAACAGGTTTGTCTTTTAGTTGCTTGGCAACCTGCAGGCCGCCAAAGCCGCCGCCTATAATAACTACCGTCGGGAATTTTGATGCATTAGTAGGGTTCATGCCTTGTTTATTGTTTGTTTAGAAAGCCCCTCTAAATCTCTTCCGCCAGCCGGCGGAGAGACTTTAAAAAGCTGTTAGTTGTAAAACAAAAAAGGCTCCAAATGTTCTTTGGAGCCTTTCAATTATATTTTGAAATGTTATTATTTCAATTTTTTGTCTCCAAAGTCAACGATAACCGGTGATGCAACGCATATCGACGAGTAGGTACCAAACAGTACACCTATCAATAATGCGAATGAGAAACCACGGATAACATCACCACCAAAAATGAACAATACTACCAGTATCAATACCACAGTTAATGCAGTAATAATGGTACGGCTTAAGGTGTTGTTGATAGCGTGGTTGATAACCTCGCCCTGGTCTGTATTTTTCTCGTGCAGCAAGAACTCGCGGATACGGTCAAACACAACCACAGTATCGTTAATTGAGTAACCGATAACGGTGAGCAACGCAGCGATAAACGCCTGGTCGATATCTAAAGAGAACGGAAGGATATCTTTAAATAAAGAGAAGAACGATAATACCAGCAATGAGTCGTGCGCGGTAGCAACCATTGCACCTAAGCTAAACTGCCATCTGCGGAAACGGATCAATATGTAAGCCGAAATAACAATAATAGCGATAATGATAGTCCACTTAGCTGATGATTTAACCTCGTTAGCTACAGTAGCCTCAACTTTTTGATGGCTCAGTATCTGGTCTTCGGTGATCTTGGTAGCAGGGTTAGCCGCTAAAGCTTTGATCAAAGCAGCCTCAACTTTAGCATCAGCACTTTCAGCATTGTCGTTGATCAAGTAGTTGGTAGTGATGCTGATCTTATCGGCACCATAAGTTTTAACCTCGGTACCACGGCCAAGCGTAACGTCAACGGCATCATGCACCTGCTCTGTAGTAACAGCCGGAGCAAATTTGACTACATAAGTACGGCCACCACCAAAGTCTACACCGTAGTTAAAGCCGCGGGTAAACATTGATATTAAACCTGCCAAGATGAATATACCAGAGAAGGCATAGAACTTATAGCGGTTTTTAACGAACTTGTAATTTGCGTTTTTGAAAGTGTGCGAGCTCCAAGGGCGAGAGAATTTGATATCCCAGCCTTTTTCAAGCATGTATTCAAATATCAATCTTGAGATCAATAACGAACAGAATAAAGTTGTTACGATACCGATCATCAACGTAGTAGCGAAACCCTGGATAGGGCCCGAACCGAATACGAACAGGATAACACCTGTTAAGAAGGTACTGATGTTGGCATCAAGGATTGATGGTAATGCATGTTTAAAACCATCTGCAATGGCAATACGCAGTGATTTGCCCAGGCCAAGCTCTTCGCGGCAACGCTCGTAAACCAATACGTTAGCATCTACCGCCACACCAAGGATAAGGATAATACCGGCAATACCAGGCAGTGTTAATACTGCGCGGATGCTTACCAGTACGCCCATCAGGAAGAATACGTTAACCAATACCGCAACTACTGCAACAGTACCTGCGCGGTTGTAGTACGCGATCATGAAGATAAGGATCACCACCAAACCCAGGATACATGATAGTAAACCTGCGCTGATAGCTTCCTGACCTAATGACGGGCCTACAACAGCCTCGCCGATGATACGTGCCGGAGCCAATAAACGGCCGGCTTTTAATACGTTGGCTAAGTCTTTAGTATCTTCTTGTGTGAAGTTACCACCAGAGATCGATGATACACCACCAGAAATTTCGTTTTGTACGTTAGGGGCAGAGTAAACATTATCATCCAACACAATAGCAATTGCTTTTTTGTTGGCACCTGCTGATGCTTCGGCAGTAACGTTTTTCCATGTTTGTGCACCTTGCGAGTTCATGTACATGGTAACCTCAAAGCCACCTTTCATTTGGTCAACATCGCTGCGTGCATCGTTTATTGCATCGCCGGTTAATACCGGGCCGTTTGATGCGCCGGCTAATTTAATGGCGAACAGGGTAAACCTTTTGGTTCCTTTCTCCGGTTTTACACTCCAAAGTAATTTAAGGTTTTGAGGCAATACCGCTTTTACGTCAGCACTACGTAAATAAGCGTTAACCTTGGCGGTGTCCTTTTGCTCGGCAGAACCAACCATAGGGCCCGGAGCCAATTGCGGCGAACCATCTTGTCCCTGATAAACCATTGGGGTTAACACTGCAAACAACGGATTTTGTGCAGCAAGCTGCGCTTTGTTGTTTACACCGGCAGAATCTTTAGTACCTGCTGTTTTAATTTTGCTTAATAATGATGCTGCAGAATCTTTTTTGTTAGCAGTTGCAGCAATTTTAGTTTTAGCAGTATCGGCCTTAACGGTGTCTTTTGGAGCTGCCGTTTTGTGGTTAGCGGCCAATATACCGTTAACGTTGTTTAACAAGCCATAAATTTCGCTGTTATCAAAAGTTTGGTAAAACTCAAGTTTTGCAGTTCCTGATAATAGCTTACGAACGCGCTCAGGTTCTTTAACACCCGGCAGTTCGATCAGGATACGGTTAGTGCTTTTTTGTAATTGAATGTTTGGTTGCGTTACACCAAATTGGTCAATACGTTTGTGCAATACAGTGTATGATTGCTGTACTGCGGTATTGGCCTGATCTTTCAGGTAAGCTTCAACTTCACTGTTTGATGAGTTGAACTTTAGTTTATCCTGGTTATTGTTGTTGGCAAAGATCGCGGCCAGTTTACCACTTGGGTTTAATTTCTGGTACTCATCAACAAAAAGGGTAATGTAATCTTTTTGCTCGGTAACGCTTCTTGCCTGGGCATTGGTTAGTGCCTGGTTAAAAACAACATCTTTGTTTTTGTTTGATAACTCGGTCACCAGTTCGCGCAGAGATATCTGCATGGTAACGTTCATACCACCCTTTAAGTCCAAACCTAATGCAAGTGCGTTATCAACACAGTACTGGTAAGTGTGGCCAAAAACCGGGTACACCGGTTGTGTAGAAATAGAATCCAGATACGCTCTCTCTTTTTCGGCATTGCCCTTGGCGTACGCTTTCGCATCACTCTCTACTTTGTGCGTCACCCATGTAAATGATAGCTGGTATAAACATACCACAGCTAACAGAATGGCGAAAAATTTAATAACCCCTTTACCTTGCATTGCGAATTATAATATGTAATGAATTAGTTTATAAGCTTTTTAAATAAGACGGCAAATCTAATAAAATTTCACAAGCATGAAATTTTTAATTGAAACAAAATATTAACTGTTTTTGTTAGCGCCGCTCAAGCGTGATGAATGAATATGGGAGTGGATTTTTCTCATCGGGTTCGTGGCGTTCGCGGCTTACTTCGTTCCATTGCGAGTAGTCTATCTCCGGGAAAAAAGTATCCGCATCAAACTCCTTGTGAATAATGGTGAGGTAGATCCTGTCGGTTTTATCCATCGCCTGGCGATAGATCTCGGCACCGCCACCGATAAACACCTCGTCCTCACCGGCGCAAAGGGCAAGTCCCTCATCTATCGATTTTACCACCTCGCAGCCCGGTATCTCAATGTCCTGCCTGGTTACCACAATATTGCGGCGCTTTGGCAGCGGCCTACCCACCGAATCAAAGGTTTTCCGCCCCATGATGATGGTACGGCCTGATGTGATCTCTTTAAAATGTTTAAGATCATTTGGCATGTGCCAAAGTAACTGGTTGTTTTTGCCGATAGCATTGTTCTCTGCTATGGCTACTATAATTGAAATTGTCATTGGGTCATTGGGGCATTGGGTCATTGTTCAGATGACGCCAGTTGTTTGGAGGTTTGTTATTCGGCGAGTCTTCTAAATACTTCTTTATCTTCTGCAATAATCTCATCAACGTACTGGTCATATTGTGCTTTTTTAGCAATTTTACCATTTACGTCTTGGATATAGCCCAAAATATCTTGCAGTAATTTTTCAGGAGCACTTTCGGGAATTTGCTCTATAGCTTTTTTTATTTTTTCTTTTAACTCGGTAGTACTCATAAGCATCCGCGTTGATTATCGTTACTGGACTGCATCATTGTTTGGTTGTTCAATGATTTTCCTACCGATGTATTTAATGTAAATATTTAGTTTGTGATGTATGGTTTCTAATTCTGAAATGAAGGAAGCATATTCTTCAGCGGAAATTAAGCCCCTCACTTTGCTTTTGTTGAGCCAGCCTTTTGTTTCTATGATTGACCCACGGCTAAAATAACAAAAGTTCTTGTTTTCCTTGTAATGATAGCGGCCAAATCCTTCTGCAATGTTTTCACTAATAGAATCTGCCGACCTTACCAGTTGCTTACCAACTGTGTCTTTAGCAAAGTAATCCCAGGTAATGACTTTCGACCAAATTTTATTCGAGAGATTATCGGATAAAACATAGATTTCAAGATCTTCAATTTTATTGCTCATCCAGATTTAGGTTTAAGCATTAAAAATAGGAAAACCATCCTGCAAAAATCAACTTGCCTTAATGACCCAATGACCCAATGACCCAATGACCCAATGACCCAATGACCCAATGACCCAATGACCCAATGACCCAATGACCCAATGACCCAATGACCCAATGACCTAAACAGCAACTACACCCTTAATATGCGGATGCGGATCATAATTCTCCAAAGTAAAATCCTCAAACTTAAATCCGAAGATATCCTTCACCTCAGGGTTTATCCTCATGGTTGGCAGTGGGCGAGGGTCGCGACTTAATTGCAGCTGCGCTTGCTCCAAGTGGTTGTTGTAAACGTGGGCATCGCCAAAAGTGTGGATGAAATCGCCGTAGTCAAGGTCGCACACCTGGGCCATCATCATGGTGAGCAGGGCGTATGATGCAATGTTGAAAGGCACGCCCAAAAATATATCGGCACTGCGCTGATACAATTGACAAGACAACTTACCCTTCTGTTCCCCCTTCAGGGGGTTAGGGGGCTCCACGTAAAACTGAAACAAGCTATGGCAAGGTGGCAGGGCCATCTGGTTAACATCAGCCACGTTCCAGGCCGATACCATGATGCGGCGCGAATCAGGGTTATTCTTAATGGTATTCACTACCTGGGTTATCTGGTCAACGTGACCGCCATCGGGTTTTGGCCAGTTGCGCCATTGGTAACCGTACACCGGTCCAAGGTTGCCGTTCTCGTCGGCCCACTCGTCCCAAATGCGCACGCCGTTATCTTTTAGATATTTGATATTGGTATCGCCGCTCAAAAACCAGATCAACTCATGGATGATAGATTTGAGGTGCAGCTTCTTGGTGGTCACCATCGGGAAGCCGTCTTTCAAATTAAAACGCATCTGGTAACCAAACACGCTAAGGGTGCCCGTCCCGGTGCGGTCATGTTTCTGCGCTCCGTTTTCCATCACATGTCGCATCAAGTCGAGGTACTGTTTCATTTCTTTCGAATTTTATAATTGAGTCATTAGGTCATTGAGTCATTGTTTGATCAATAGCTCAACTCACAGTTTGCAAAGCCAATGACTCAATGACCCAATGACAGCGCAGCGAATTATGGCGAAGCCAATCCTTCAGTACAAAGAAAAATAATCTAATTTTGGTATCCTACGGATGTGCAAAAATACCGCCGTTGTTAATCAATTTCTGATGATCGTATTCCCGAACGCAAAAATAAACATTGGCCTCAATATTACCGAACGCCGACCTGATGGCTATCACAACCTGGAAACTGTTTTTTACCCCGTTAAAATTTTTGATGTACTGGAAGTGATCGAGGCTGATGAGTTGAGTTTTGAATCGTCAGGACTGGACATCCCGGGCAGGGCAGAGGACAATCTTTGCATCAAGGGCTACCACCTGCTCAAAAAAGATTTTCCGAAACTACCGCCGGTAAAAATTCATCTGCATAAAAATGTTCCGATAGCAGCGGGCCTTGGTGGTGGCTCGGCCAATGCCGCGTTCTTCATCAAACTGATGAACGAGAAATTTGGACTTGAGCTGGTTGAAGAAGAAATGATGGATTACGCCCGGCAGCTCGGTGCCGACTGCGCGTTCTTCATCAACAACCGCCCGGTGTTCGCTTTTGAAAAGGGTGACGAGTTTGAACCCGTAAAACTCGACCTCTCGGCATACCACATCGTGCTGGTAATGCCCGATGCCCATGTATCAACCGCAGAGGCTTACAGAGGCGTAAGACCTGTGCCGGTTAAAGAAACTGTATACGACCTGGTAAATATGCCCGTAACGGCATGGAAAAAGCATATACGTAATGATTTTGAAACGCACATTTTCAATAATCATCCTGTTATCCGTGGCGTAAAAGCAATCTTGTACGAGTGCGGCGCATTATACGCCAGTATGAGCGGCTCCGGCGCGTCGGTTTTTGGGATATTCGAAACTAGGCCTGATCTGAGTGACCTGGAAAAGACCTGCCAGGTTTTTTACGGAATCTAACAAAAAGTAGATATAAACCGAGGGGTAACCGGGTATAAAGCAAGTGGCAACCAAATAGTCTCCGAATGGGGATTCCCGGCCATGAACAGCTTTTTTTCACTCGCTATTCACCACTCATTACTAACTGATATAATCCCTGTCTTCGTCACTTAGTGTATTGGGATCTTCTTTTCCATGGATGTCATCATAGTGCTCGCCGATGTTGTACTTCTTATTTTTGGGCCGGCCAACCAGTACCCCTAAAATGAATGCCAGGATAGCGACCGGCAAAAGCATCTTCACTTTTGAGGTGTATACGGTGCTGAACAAAATGTGGAAGTAAACCCTATCTGTGTTTTGCATGATGATGACGGTCAACAATATCACGATGACCAACGCAGCGATATTTTTAATGCTCATAATTTCCGGGCAAATAATCTTTCTACAATTTACATTTTTTAATCGCTAATCAAAAATAGGGAAGAGGAGAGTGCTTGGTTTTTAGAGGATGATTTTGTCAGATTCGGGCTTGGGTTTTCTAAAAATTTTGGCCTCGATTTTCCCACCGATTTTTCGCGATTCATATTCGAGTTTTGAACCGAAATTTTTGAGACTGATTTTTTCTGACCCGTAAATAATGAGTGATCTATTTTGATTTTTTTTAGCCCGTCCGACGTCTGTCAGGAGCTGAAAATTCTGAAAAATTTTCGCTTAAAATTTCAGTTTGTATACGTGCCGCAGTACTCCCTATGATTCTTACAATTTTCAAATTTGAATGTTTGATACACTTAGTCTTTGAAAATTCTGACTCAAACCAATATCTTATAATTTATTCAATTAAAATCCATATTTATACTGAATAACAAATTTTTAAAAGCTATTAAATGCAAACAATTAGATATATGCTAATATTT
>JAESTD010000015.1 GCA_016763755.1 Mucilaginibacter sp. | reverse complement strand
CTTTTTTTGTTCATCATCTTCATCACGTCATTGCGAGGTACGAAGCAATCTCTTTAAGCAAATCACGAATGCATGATGTAACTTGTCCTAAAGAGGTTGCTTCGTACCTCGCAATGACGCGCGGCAAAAAAAACACTTTCTACTCCTTCGGGTTCTTCGGCCTGTACTTAGATTCATTCAGTATCTTCTGTGCGTTATGGTCGGCCATTAGTTGGGGCAGGGTAACCTCGGGATGTTTCTCCATGTACAATTTAACAATTTGCCAGCCTGCCCAAACGGCAAGTTTAGGGGCAGATTCGTTATTGTCGCCAAGGCCGGGAGTAAACGGTGCTTCGGTCAGGTATTTCTGAATCTTCTGGTAATCGGTTTCGTAAAGCAGGTTTTCTTCCAGGAAATACCCCCAAATGTTAGCCTGGTAATCTTCGCACCATTTTATTTGTTGTTTGGTATAGCCAATTTTGGTGGAATCGGGCACATCCGGCATGGTTTGATCCATAAAGTAAAGGATCTTGCCATTGTAGATCATTTTGGCTAACAATGAATTGTCCTGCTCGCTTTCGGGGAACATATCCTCGCGGGCAATGCCCTCCACCACACGCGGAGTTATATTATCAGGCGTAAACCTGCGCGAAATATAATGCGGAAAACTTTGTACCAAAGCAGGGTAAAACCTTGAGTTGGCACCCAAAAAAAGATCCAAACCTATACCAAAATAGCCATCCCCGACTGTAACCTGCGTTTGAAAGCCCGAGAAATATGCATAAACCTTAGGCAGATTTTTCTTAGGGAAATAGTATTTAATATGCCGGAAGGCATCGGTAAGTTCTGCATTTGGTTTGTCCAGGTTAGGGAAAGCCGCGTCAACATCGTGTTTAAGGTCAAGATAGGCTTTACCTGCAAAAACTTGTCGCAGTACTCCGTAGTAAACGGTGTCCTGCGCACTACCGGCCTTTAAAACGCGTTCAATAAAATCCTGGTAAAACTTACCGTATTTGGTGTAAAGGATGCCCGCCTGCTGGTCCATCGGTTTGGTGCGCATCAGGTCAAAATCTTTATCAAAACGCTCGATCTTTACATTTACGGGTATGTCGCTTACATCAACCTTTTTACGGCGGTTGCAGGCGGTAAGTAACAGGCAAAAAACAAAACTTGCATAAATGACGGTTGTTTTATAGGAATAAGGCATCGTTATTGACGTTTTAGCAAAAATAATTCTTTTTATTTGTACAGCGCCTATTCGCGCTCGTTTATAAGCCATGAAAATCGCATTAGCCCAGCTTAACTATCATATAGGTAATTTTGAATCCAATACAGGTAAGATCATTAGTACCATCCGAGACGCCAGAGAAAACGGCGCCGATCTGGTGGTTTTTTCTGAGCTATGTGTATGCGGCTACCCTGCACGCGATTTTCTGGAGTTTGATGAGTTTATCAGCCTTTGCGATGCTGCTGCATTAGAGATCGCAGCCGAGTGTGCAGATATTGCCTGTATCATTGGCCTGCCAACCCCTAACCACAATCCCGAGGGAAAAGACCTGAACAACTCTGCCTATTTTATCCAAAACGGCGAGATAAAGGCCGTAGTGAACAAAGCATTGCTGCCCAACTACGATATTTTTGACGAATACCGCTATTTTGAGCCATCAACCTCATTTAATTGTATCGATTTTAAAGGCAAGCGTATAGCGCTAACCATCTGCGAGGATCTGTGGAACACCATCGAAAATCCGCTGTACATCACCAGGCCAATGGACGAGTTGATAAAACAAAATCCTGACGTAATGATCAATATCGCGGCGTCGCCTTTTGCATATAATCATGATGAGGAACGTATTGCTATTTTAAGTGATAACGCACGCCGATACAATCTGCCTTTATTCTATGTAAACCACGTAGGTGCCCAAACCGAACTAATATTTGACGGGGGATCGCTGGTTTTTGACCGTGCAGGCGAAAAAGTAGATGAGTTACCTTATTTCGTAGAACACATTGCGTACTACGATCTGGATAACGATGGCGATGTTACCTTTCACCACCAAGCCACCCTTAAACCAAACCGTGATAGCGACATCCAGCAGATCCATGATGGCCTTATCCTGGGGATAAAGGATTACTTCCACAAATCTGGCTTTAAGCAGGCGATATTAGGTTTATCCGGTGGTATTGATTCTGCAGTGGTTTGCGCCTTAGCAGCTGAGGCCTTAGGCCCGGAGAATGTGATGGCGGTAATGTTACCATCTAAATTTTCTACAGATCACTCTTTAAAAGACGCAGAAGACCTGGTGAATAACCTGGGTTGCAAATCGGAAGTTATCGCGATAGCAAAAATTACCGATATGTTTGAAGAAGCGCTCCACCCGCAATTCCAAAACCTGCCATTTAATATTGCCGAAGAGAATATCCAATCGCGCAGCAGGGCTATACTGCTCATGGCCATGACCAACAAGTTTGGTTACATCCTGCTCAATACATCAAACAAAAGCGAGGTGGCAGTAGGCTATGGTACATTATACGGCGATATGTGCGGGGGGATTTCCGTAATAGGCGATGTGTTTAAAACGCAGGTTTTCCAGCTGGCGCGATATATTAACCGTGAGCGCGAGATCATTCCGGAAAATACGATCATTAAACCACCATCAGCAGAGCTAAGGCCCGATCAAAAAGATACCGACTCGCTGCCCGAATACGATATATTGGACGCAATCCTCTCGCAGTATGTTGAGCACAGGCGGTCATCAGCAGAAATTATTAAACAAGGATTTGACGAGGCCATTGTGCGCAAAGTGCTGCGTTTAGTGAATATGGCTGAGCATAAACGTTACCAAACACCGCCAATTTTAAGGGTATCGCCAAAGGCATTTGGTATGGGCAGGCGCATGCCAATTGTAGGCAAATATTTGAGCTAAAATAATTTTTTTGTTACGTATAAAATTGGTTAAACCTTTGCCGTACATTTAGTCTAACAGATTATAACTTTTATTGACGTCATGAAAAAATATATCTATTTGGTGTTGGTAGTTGCCTTCGTATCAACACTATCTGCCTGCAGTAGCTATAACTACTACACTGCAGCAGCCAACAAAACCAATTTAACTGCTTACCGTACTTTTGCCCTTGCAGCGCCCATGAAAAGGCCCGATAAACAATGGCGACCGCTTAACGAAATTGGAAACGGCCGCATACAGGAAGCAACCAAACAGGCCCTTATTGCCAAAGGCTTAACACCCGAGCAGCAAAACCCCGATCTTTTAG
>JAESTD010000004.1 GCA_016763755.1 Mucilaginibacter sp. | reverse complement strand
TTGGGTTGGTACCTCGCGAGTACTCATAACCTTTGTTATCTCCCGGCGATTTTTGCCAGTAAGTTGATGTCTGATATATCGGCGTCATGATAGCGCCGGTAGTTGGATCGGGCTCCTGCCCTGCGTGTATAGCTTTAGTTGCGAATTTCATGGTCAATGTTGTTGTAAAGTTTTAACGTTTAAAGGTTGTAACGTTGCTGCTCAAAAGTTAACATTTCAACTTTCTAACATTACAACCTTAAAACCATTAATAAGCCCTTGCAAAAAGCACCCTCTGTGTTGAAAGTTTGCCCGTTCTGATGCAGATGCCTTCTTCCTGCTTATTGTTCAAAGGTATGCAACGGATTGTTGCCTTAGTTTCATCTTTTATCAATTGCTCGGTTTCGGCGGTGCCATCCCAGTGGGCCGACAGGAAGCCTGGTTTCTCATCCAATAAACGTTTAAATTCTTCGTAATCGTTTACCTCAACAGTGTTTTCGGTACGGAAGTCTGCAGCTTTATTGTAAATATTGGCTTGTATCTCTTCTAATAAGGCTTCGATCTTACCTGCTAAACCTTCCTGGGCTACAGTTTCTTTTGTTTTGGTATCGCGACGGGCAAGCTCAACTGTGCCGTTTTGCATATCGCGGCTGCCAATGGCCACACGCAAAGGAACACCTTTCAGTTCATATTCGGCAAACTTGGCTCCGGGGCGATGTGTGTCGCGATTGTCAAATTTTATCGAGATGCCTTTGGCAATTAACTCCTTCTTAAGCGAGTTAACAAAAATAGTTATGTTAGCCAGTTCTTCATCGTGCTTGTAGATAGGTACAACCACAACCTGTATAGGTGCCAGTTTTGGTGGTAATACTAAACCTGCATCATCAGAATGCGACATGATAAGCGCACCAATCAAACGGGTTGATACGCCCCATGAGGTTGCCCAAACATAATCCTGAACGTTCTCTTTGGTGGTAAATTTTACATCAAACGCTTTGGCAAAATTTTGGCCCAGAAAGTGTGACGTGCCAGCCTGTAATGCTTTACCATCCTGCATTAGCGCCTCAATACAATAAGTATCCAATGCACCTGCAAAACGCTCGTTAGGGGTTTTACGGCCACGCACCACAGGCAATGCCATAAAGTTCTCGGCAAAGTCGGCATATACCTCAAGCATTTGCTCCGTTTCGGCTATAGCTTCTTCGGCTGTAGCATGTGCGGTATGGCCTTCCTGCCATAAAAATTCGCTGGTACGCAAGAATAAACGGGTACGCATTTCCCAGCGCATCACGTTGGCCCACTGATTAACCAGTATGGGCAGATCGCGATAGCTTTGGATCCAGCCGCGATAGGTATTCCAGATGATGGTTTCTGATGTTGGGCGGATAATTAATTCTTCTTCTAATTTTGCCTCTTCATCTACAATAATATTGCCCTCGCCATCGTTCTTGAGGCGATAATGTGTCACAACGGCACATTCTTTAGCGAAGCCCTCCACGTGGCTGGCCTCTTTTGAGAAGAAAGACTTTGGAATGAGCAGCGGGAAATAGGCATTTACGTGCCCGGTATCCTTAAACATTTTGTCAAGCGTCGCCTGTATTTTTTCCCATATAGAATAGCCGTACGGTTTGATGATCATACAACCTCTCACGGGCGAATATTCGGCCATGTCAGATTTAATTATCAAATCGTTAAACCATTGCGAATAATCTTCGTCTTTACTAATGACACCTTTGCTCATATTTTGATATTTGGATAGTATTCTAACTGAATTTTAACATTTAGCAGGTGCCAAATTTATAAATTTATACGTTTATTTGAACCGAACTTTTATACTCCACAAAATGAAAAGGAACCTAATCCTCGGAATTACCCTAATCGGCGCCCTGGCGCTGAGTTCCTGCTCCGTTAATAAAACCGCATCTACAGGCAAAAACAACGACGACATGTACTACTCAAAAGCTACGGCAGTTGAGACACCGGAGTATGTTGCCTACCAGCAAGAAGTTGCTGATGATGACCAATACGATGATGAAGACGATTATTTTTATTATGATGATTATGCATCGCGTATAAACCGTTTCAGCTATTTTTCACCATTTGGATATTACGATACCGGTTACTGGGGTTATGGCTATCCGTACTACGGCAGCCGCTTTAGTCTTGGTTTTAATTATGGCTTTGGTTACGGTGGTGGTTACGGCCTGGGTTGGAACGCAGGTTTCGGCTGGGGCGATCCTTGGGGATACGGCTACGGTTTTGGTTCACCATGGGGTTATGGTTTTGGATCACCCTTGGGTTACGGTGGTTTTTACTCTCCCTACTCATATTGGGGTACCGGCATAGGTTATGGTGGCGGTTACTGGGGTATTTATTCTGCTTATAACCGCGGTAATGCACGCCCGTACCGTGGTAATGGTACAGCGGGTGGCGGCTTTAGCGGTGCAAACCGCAGCGCTTTTGGTGGCTACAATGCCCGCCCTATGGGTGGCAGAGGTGCGGCCAGCGGCATTGGTTACATTCCTGAGCGCGGCATGCGTGGCGCGAGAGGAAACACCGGTTATTCATCGGGTCGCCAAGGTTATGGCAACAACGGACAAAGCACCCGCCCTACCCGTGGCGAAAGGCCTGTTTACCAACCGCAAACAGAGCGCCCTGCACCAAGCAGCTTTGGCGGGTCTCGTGGCGGCGGTAGCGTAGGCGGTGGTGGTTCAAGCAGCGGCGGTGGCGGCGGCAGACCAGTGAGAAACTAATATTTACATCAATCATTTATGAAACTTAGATATATACTCAGTGTAATTGCTATAGTAGCATTTACCCAAAATACTTTTGCTCAGTACTCCGGCGATGCAATTCGTTTTTCTACCGGCCAACCCGGTTCAACCTCTCGTGTAAAAGCGGTGGGTAATGCTGGTACAGCATTAGGCGGCGACCTAAGCAACTTAACCGGCAACCCTGCAGGTTTAGGTTTTTTTACACGTTCTGAGATCAGCATAACACCAGAGCTTGATGGTGCCAAAACAAATTCTAATTATTTTGGCAATAACGCCACTGATAAAAAGAACACGTTTAATCTTAACCATGCAGGGGTAGTTATATATAACCCGCTTAGCAAAGCGCGTGGGGCAGATAAAACAAAAGGCTGGTTAAGTGTAAACTACGGTGTTGGTTTTAGCCGCACAAATGATTACTACAGCAACTTCCGTTACGGTGGATCAAATAGCAGCAATACCATCAATGATTATTTTGCAGACCAGGCTAACCTGTTTGGTACAGCCGATGGTTCATTAGGTGGCATGGCACTGGCACAAGGACTTATTGGCCAGGTTGGTACAGGCCCTTACGCAAGTACATCAGCCCCTGGTGCAGTTGGGCAGGAATATTATGCGGAAAGACAAGGTGGTCAATCCTCAGTTGATTTCTCTTTCGGTGCCAACTACAGCAACAAATTTTATCTTGGTTTGGCATTGAGCTTTACCGATCTGCGGTATAACGCATACAATACATTTTACGAAGACGGAACATTTAACGGAAGTACGGATAAATATACCTCTTCTTATTATCAATCTCAGTTAACCCGCGGTACCGGTTTTTCAGCACGGTTAGGTGCAATATACAAACCTGTTGAAGCGGTTAGAATAGGCTTAAATGTAACTTCGCCTACTTTTTATAACATCGACGACTCTTTCCAGGAAGGGATCTCTTCAACTGTAAATAATGCAGGAGGCCTTCAGGGCAATTCTGGTGTTTATGATCTTAACTATAATCTGCGTACACCATGGAAGGCCGCTGGTGGTGTTGCCGTGTTCATCAAAAACATTGGTTTTATTACCGGCGATGTGGAATACATTGACTATACAAGTGCCCACCTAAGCAGCAATAGTTCATATAACGCTGATTATGCTGATAATCCTGATATCAAAAGCATTTACCGCTCTACAGTAAACGCCCGCATTGGTGCTGAGATCAAGGCAACCAACTTCCTTTCTTTACGTGGCGGTTACGGCATTATGGGCAGCCCAAATAAAGATAAAAATATAGCAGATGATATTAAAACCGTAAGCGGTGGCTTGGGCTTCCGCTTTGGCAGCTATTATGTTGATGCTACCTACACGCACTCATCAGGCAACCGCACCCTGTTTGCTTATGATCTTGGCACGGCAAGCCCGGCTGCATTATTACGCAATTACAACAACAATGCTTATTTAACTTTGGGGTACAGGTTTTAATTAGAGATTAGAGACCAGAGATTAGAATACAAGAAAGGCGATGAATTATTCATCGCCTTTCTGTTTTTATGTTGATATTTAAAAATTGGCAAATACTAATCTCTAATCACCAATCTCCAATCACTACCCTCAATCCTCATTTACAAATGAACGCAGCATCCAGGTAGTTTTCTCTTTAAACTGCATAAAGCGGTTCACCATATCATTGGTACCATCGTCGCCCGCATCAGCGGTGATATCCAATATCTCGCGCTCCATCTGAATAAGTGTTGCCATATCCTCAATTAAAACTTTCACCATAGCAGTATCTTTCATACCGATGGTGTTTACTTCTTTAAGCGTAGATTTTGAAATATAATCTTGGAAAGTACTGTATGGTGGTTTGCCCAATGTAAGAATCCGCTCGGCGAGTTCGTCGATGGTCAAAAGAGCCTGGGTGTACAACTCTTCAAACTTAAGGTGCAGGGTAAAAAAGCTTGTTCCTTTAACGTTCCAGTGGCAACCGCGCAATTTTTGATAATGGATATGGTAATTAGCTAACAGATCATTAAGATGATCGACTACAGGTTTTACTTTACCTTCTTCAAGGCTTATTTTTTCAGCGTCCATTGTTGTGTGTTTTATGTTTTTGTGATAACATACCTCGGTTGGAGTTTGTTTATGAAATTTACCCGGTTTTAATATTATTAGGCATATTTGTAGTTAATAATGACACTGCTACAACCATTCGTTTCGCAAGTTTTTAACGGCCACATTTGGCGCATTCAAATTGATGAATTATCAGGTGTTTTAGGCCTGGAGATCCGCAATGAGGGGGAGAAACAAACCAGCTTTGCCGCTGTCAATCTCCAAACCGGAGATGTTTACTTTGATGCTCTTACCCTGCCCGAGCGCTGGCTTACCGGTATCGAAGCTGTGTACAATGCCGTTATGCTGCTTCACTATTACAAACATGAGAGCAGTCCCGAGCATAAAGGTATTATAGGGATAAACGCGCAAACCGGCAAAGAGCTTTGGGCTAATTATAGCCTTACCTTTGATCATCTTACCGTCGATGGCCCGGCGGTGTACAATGCCAATATTCATCCAAAAAAAATCCAGCTAATATCTGTAGAAGATGGTCACATGCTAAGAAACTTTTCTGAGACTGACGATAAACCTTTGGAGATGAATATCGTAATACCCCGAATGGTTACACCAGATACTATATTACCGGGCATCTTACCTGACGAACCCTATGGAAATATGGTGCATTACCTGAGCCACGGTAGCTATATAATTGTATCTTTGCACACGCTGAAAAAAGAGGTTTTGCAACAGCACCTTTACGTTTTAGCCGATGATAAAATTGTTTATCATGATTTATTGAACAGCCCTATACAAAAACTACAACCCGAGGCGTTTGTAATACATAACAACGCCCTGGTTTATATTAAGAACAAGTGCCAGCTAATGGCCGTACAACTATAAATTACCGGGACAATAATTTATGACGATATTAAAAAAACTGCTACTATCTTCTGCGTTCCTTGTTATTTCTGCTACCACTTTTGCCGCAACCATGCCGGCCGATTCAATTGGTGTTGAAAATAACAACGGCAAAAAAGTGATCCTGCACAAGTTGGATCCAAAGGATAACTACTATTCAATCGGCCGCCGTTATGGTGTTAGCCCAAAAGTTATACAACAGTTTAATAACAACGCCAGCCTGCAAATTGGCCATATTATAAAAGTACCTACCGATCGTTCTATCGTAGAAACAAGTACACCCGCTCAAAAGCAAGAACAGCCTGCACAGGTGCAAACCAAACAAGCAACTAATCCGCCTGCGCAACAACAACAACAACCTCAGGTAAAAAAAGAGGAAGTTAAACCGACGCCGGCACCTATTCAACAACAACAAACGCCGGCGCAACAAGCCCCGGTACAACAGGCTGCCCAGCAACCTGCAGCAGCTACGCAACAACAATATAAAGTATCGGCGCATGAAACGCTTTACAGCATTGCCAAACGTTTTAATACTACGGTTGAGGCAATTACCAGCCTTAATAAACTTTCTAACACAAATTTATCTGCAGGGCAAATATTGTTGATACCTAATGGCGTACAGCCTGCACAGGTTCAACAGGATGCTACAGCAACTCCTTCGGCGCATGCTGATACAGCCCAAGGCGACAGTTCTATTGCCGCGGATAGCCTTAACCGCCACATCGCTTCAAAATATGGGCTGTTTGAAAAGAATGAAAAAGGCGTGGCTACCTGGATAGATGATGCCAGCCTTGATCCAAATAAGAAGTTAATATTACACCGCACTGCCCCTATCGGCACGGTTATGCGGATCACTAACCCCATGAACGGCAAAACTACTTTTGCCAAAGTGGTTGGCCGTTTTACAGATACTGAAACTACACGTGATGCCATTGTTGTAATGACCAAAAATGTAGCATCGGCATTAGGCGCGTTAGATAAACGTTTCCAGGTAAATATCAGCTACGGTACTCCAAATGAATAAACCATACGTTATTGGCATTGCCGGCGGAAGCGGATCCGGCAAAACTTTCTTTTTAAAAAGCTTTTTAGAACACTTTACTGCTGATGAAGTGTGCCTGGTTTCGCAGGATGACTACTATTACCGCGTTGGTCATACTATGACCAAAGAGGAGAATAAATTCTACAATTTTGACCTGCCCTCAACTATTGACCATGAGCATTTTGAAAGCGATATTTTCAAATTGATGAACGGAGAATCGTTCACCAAAGAAGAATATACTTTTAACAACCCCGATGCGCCCAAAAAGCTATTGGAGATAAAGCCTGCCCCTATCATCATTGTTGAAGGTTTGTTCATACTTCACTTTAAGAAAATAGCTGAGGTGCTGGACATGACCATCTTTATCGACGCCGATGAAGAGGTTGCCCTCCAACGCCGCCTTAAACGCGACCTGCTGGAGCGCGGCTACTCAAACGAAGATGCATACTACAAATGGGTAAACCACGTTGTACCATCGTATAAAGAGTATCTGCTCCCCTACCGCGAAAGCTGCGACAAGATAGTGATCAACAACACCCAGGAAGCTGCGGACATCATCAAAATAACAGACGAAATTTCTGACGAACTGAGAGAGAAAGTTTTTGGAGAAGTGTAGTAATTATCGAATAGTAAGTTAAATAATCATTGAATAGGAACTCACCCATTCACTAATTCGATCCTTCACTCATTAAGAAATCAATCGCAATTCAACAGCAGATCGTAGTATTTTCTCATTAGCACGGTATCGTAATTCACTAATGAATTGTAGGCTTCGGTAACCAGCTCGTTCAAAATAGAAGAGCCGAGTTGCCCTGCTCCATTGGGGATGGAGTCGTAATAAGCTATAAGTTCCTTAACCCTTATTATTTCATACAGTAGCTTTTGAATGAGGTCGGTTTGTTGTCCGGCCTGCAACTTGGCGCTGCTAAGAAAGTCTAACGGGTCGTTAATAGTAGATGACATTTTCAAATTAGGGCCCGGCTAAAATCCTACAATTATTCTTAATTGTGTAAAACCGACAGGACTAACATTTGTTTTAAAAATTTTAACTTTTTTAAAACAAAACAAGAAAACCCTCATTTAGAGGGTTTTCTATTTCAAACTAAAATGTTAATTGTTATCAGCAGGCTTGTTTTGCTCAGGCCGTGGCAGTAATGCCTTGCGCGAAAGCTTCAATTTACCTTGCTTATCAACATCAAGTAATTTCACACGTACTTCGTCGCCTACCTGGAAAATTCCGTCCATGCTCTCGAAGCGTTTGTGGTCAATTTCAGAGATGTGCAACAAACCATCTTTACCCGGCATGATCTCAACAAATGCACCGAAAGGCATAATTGATTTAACCTTACCTTCGTAGATCTCGCCAACTTCCGGCTTAGCGGCGATGTTACGGATACGTGTTAAAGCAGCATCGATAGCAGCTTTGTTATCAGCAAATATCTGTACGATACCAACGTTGTTAACTTCCTCGATAGAGATAGTTGCGCCGGTTTCGCGTTGCATTTCCTGTATAATTTTACCACCGGGCCCGATAACAGCACCAATAAACTCTTTATCGATCTTGATTGATACGATACGCGGAGCGTGTGGTTTGTAATCCTCACGTGGTGCGGTGATGGTTTTAGCCATCTCGCCAAGAATGTGTAAACGACCGTCTTTAGCCTGGTTAAGGGCGTTGGTTAATACCTCGTATGATAGACCGTTAATTTTCAAGTCCATCTGTACGGCAACAATACCATTTTTGGTACCAGTTACTTTAAAGTCCATATCACCTAAATGGTCTTCATCACCTAATATATCAGAAAGGATAGCGTATTTAGTACCCATTTCGTTAGTGATCAAACCCATTGCAATACCAGATACCGGGTTAGTAATTTTAACACCAGCATCCATCAAAGCCAATGTACCGGCACAAACTGTAGCCATTGATGATGAACCGTTTGATTCAAGGATATCCGATACCACACGGATGGTGTAAGGGTTCTCATCACCTGAAGGCAATACGCGTTTCAATGAACGCATAGCCAGGTTACCGTGACCAATCTCACGACGACCAGCACCCCTATTAGGGCGAACCTCACCGGTTGAGAAACCAGGGAAGTTGTAGTGTAACAAGAATTTCTGATAACCGTTAATGAAAGCACCGTCGATCATTTGCTCATCGTCTTTAGCACCTAAAGTAACGGTGGTTAACGATTGAGTTTCGCCACGCGTAAATACGGCAGAACCGTGTGCTGATGGCAGGTAACCAACTTCGCTCCAGATAGGGCGAATTTGAGTAGTGGTACGGCCGTCAAGGCGTTTGCCTTCGTCTAATACCAGGTTACGGATAGCATCATACTCCACATCGTGGTAGTATTTTTTAGCCAATGATTTTGTGATGTCATCAATCTCGCCTAAAGTTTCAATATACTCATCACGGATAGCTTTGAATTTAGCACCACGCTCATCTTTTGAAGAAGCCTCGCTTGCAGTAGCATAAACTTTATCGTAAGTAGCAGCGTAGATGGCTTTCTCCAACTCATCGTTACTATGCTCGTGGCTGTAAACACGTTTCTCGGTTTTGCCAACTTCAATGGTTAACTCTTTTTGAGCCAAACACTGTACTTTAATTGCAGTGTGTGCAAATTTGATAGCCTCAACCAATTCTTCCTCTTGTATCTCAGCACTTTCGCCCTCAACCATGTTAATATCGTGCTCGTTACCGGCAACAATAAACTCAAGGGTGGCGTTAGCTAATTCGCTAAGACGTGGGTTAATCGCTAACTGACCGTCAATTTTAGCAACACGTACTTCTGATATAGGGCCGTTGAACGGGATATCAGAAACAGCAAGGGCTGCAGATGCAGCTAAACCTGCAAGCGCATCAGGCATAATATCTTTATCGGCACTGATCAGGCTGATCATTACCTGGGTATCGGCATGATAATCTTCAGGGAACATTGGGCGCAAAGCGCGGTCAACCAAACGCGAGATCAAAACCTCGTAGTCTGATAAACGTGCCTCACGGCGTAAAAAACCACCGGGGATACGGCCTGTAGAGGCATATTTCTCCTGGTAGTCAACAGATAGCGGAAGGAAATCAACACCTTCTTTTGCCTCTGGCGATGAAACTACAGTAGCTAATAACATGGTGTCGCCCATTTTAACTACTACAGAACCATCTGCTTGTTTGGCCAGTTTACCGGTCTCGATCTCAATGGTGCGGCCGTCACCTAAATCAATAACCTTTTTAATTACGTTTAAACTCATCTTTTTTGTGTTGTGGCATGCTTTTCATCTTCAGGAGCACACCGGTTTTTTTATGTGTGTAAAATTTGATGCAAAATTAAAAAAGCCATCCAAATATGCGGACGGCTTTTTATGAAAAACTTATAAAAGTTATTTGATGATATCCCTAAGCTGTAGAGCTTTGATGATAGCACGATATCTTTCAATGTCTTTGTTGTAAAGGTATGCCAATAATGCACGGCGTTTACCTACTAATTTTTGTAGTGATAACTGGGTTGAAAAATCCTTTTTGTTCTTTTTCAAGTGACCGGTTAAATGTGCAATACGGGTTGTGAATAATGCTACCTGACCTTCGGTTGAACCGGTATCAGTTGCGCCTTTACCATGTTTTGCAAAAAGCTCTGCTTTTGCTTCTTTACTTAAATACATTACCTGAATAATATTAAAGCGTTTATACTTTTGTTAATTGTGGTGCAAAGGTAATTCTTTTATTGTTCAGTTGCAATAGTTGGTGAGTAGTTGGTTGAGTTAATTGCTAAGTGGTTAAAACGTACAAAAACCGTCATGTCGAACTTTTTTCGGCATCTCATCAGCAGGGCAATCGATTAAGCTATAAAGCGAATCATTTTTTTGAATTTCCAAGGGCGTTGCCTTCGGCTCGGGCTATACGTTCATACGCCTGCAGGCCTTATTCACAAGGCCGGTATCCACTCCTATCCCTAACGCAAAATACTTGTCATTCTGAGCGACAGCGAAGAATCTAACTGTGCTCTGTTAAAACTACTCACTACTCACTCAATCATTCATACCCTTCTCCCAACCTTGTCGCAATCTCCCCTTCAATATGTCATTATCATACTGCGACGGATAAAATTTTAAATATAGCTTTGTATCTGTAACGTTACGCATTATCGTTACGTCAACTTATATTTATTTAACCCAATTATTTAAACCACCCGCCCATATGTCACCAGTAGCTAAGGCCAAAGGCAAAGCACTTTCATTTTTAACGGTACTCAAGCAATCGTTAAAAGGCGAGCATGTAGACCTAACAAGCATCAGTATCAAAAGGGCTATAGTACTGTTAGCTATTCCCATGATGCTGGAAATGGCTATGGAATCCGTTTTTGCCCTAGTCGACCTATACTTTGTTGGCCACCTTCCGAACAGCGCCCTCGCCTTACAAACTGTAGGTTTAACCGAGTCGGTGCTTACCGTCATTTATTCTTTAGCCATTGGGCTCAGCATGGCAGCTACCGCCGTAGTTGCCCGCCGCATTGGTGAGAAAAATCCCGAGGCGGCATCGAAATCAGGCATGCAAACAATCGTTATTGCCATAGCAGTAAACCTGATAATCAGCATTATCGGTGTAATCCACGGCCGCGACCTATTGTTGTTGATGGGCGCCTCTGCAGAAACTGCCAATCACGGCCAAACCTTTGTCCGTATCATGACGGGGGGAAGTATCATTATAGTTTTACTATTTCTTATAAATGGTATTTTCCGCGGTGCCGGTAACGCAGCCGTTGCTATGCGCAGCCTTTGGATAGCCAATATTGCCAATATCATCCTCTGCCCTCTGTTCATCAGGGGATTAGGGCCTGTACCCGCATTTGGACTAACCGGGGCGGCTATTGCCACAACCATTGGCCGCAGTTTAGGGGTGTTATATCAATTGTATAACTTGTTCAACAACAAGAACGCACTAACTGTACGCCTAAGCTATTTTATTCCGGATTGGGAGCAGATAAAAGCCATCATCAAAATAGCTGCGCCGGGCATACTACAATTTGTAATAGCCAGTTGCAGCTGGATCTTCCTGGCCGAACTTGTTGCTACAACAGGAGGCGACAAAGGCTCGGCAGGTTATCAAACCAGCTTACGCCTTATGATGTTCTTTATGCTACCCGCCTGGGGATTAAGCAACGCAGCTGCTACTTTAGTAGGCCAAAACCTTGGGGCTAACCGCATTGACCGTGCCGAGCAGTCGGTATTTCAAACGATTAAATATACTGTGGTTTTTTTGGGAGTGGTAACCATATTGTTCCTTACCTGCGGGCATTTGTTCGCCTCTTTCTTTACTGAAGATGAGCAGGTGAAATCAGTAGCCGCACTGTCCTTAAAGATCATTAGCGGGGCTTTTGTAATTTATGGCGTGGGTATGGTGTTCACCAGCGCATTCAATGGTGCCGGCGATACGTGGACGCCTACCAAGATCAATTTCTTTACGTTTTGGCTGTTCCAGATCCCGCTGGCTTACCTGCTGGCCAAATACTTTGCAATGGGGCCAACTGGCGTATTTATCTCGCTGCCGGTATCTGAGATAGGTTTAACAGTAGCTGCCTATATTCTGTTCAAGAAAGGTAAGTGGAAAACAAAGCAGGTTTGATGATGTGCAGATTAGGTGAATATCGTTGTGCTGAATTTATTTCAGCATCCCATTATAAAAGTATCTACGGGCTAAAACAATCTAATATCAAATCCAATTTTTACTTTTGACTTAATGAATTACAGCACCTTTGAGACCGAACACCGCGTACGCCCCGATGATATAGACATGTTTCAGCATGTGCATAACAGTAAGTATTTTGACTATGTGCTGGCTGCCCGTTATGAGCAAATGGAAACCTGCTACGGAATGGGGATGGATAAATTTATGGAACGCGGTTTTGGCTGGGTAGTACGTACCGCCCATGTTGATTACAAACGAGCCCTTACTATGGGCGAATATTTTAAAGTTCGCACCGGCATTGAGAGTATTAATGACAAAGGTTGCCGGGTAGCCTTCGCACTAACCAGCAAAGCCACCGGCAAAATTTGCTGCGATGGGTATTTCGATTATGTGATGATAGATATTAAAACAGGTCGTGGTGTAAAGGTACCTGAGGATGTGATTGAGCATTACGGGATATAAGCGAAATTCATTAGCTTTAAGCCAACCTAAGGCTTATGATATCTCTTGCATTTATATGGATAACACTTATGGCTTCGCCGCCTTTAGCTGCTTATTTATTGCGCCATGTTACCCAAACTGATCAAGACAGAAAAGCTCTGTCTATCAGATTACTTTGCGTTTCGTCGGTTTTTATTTTGGGTTACATTACCGAAATCTCATCAACCATTTCATTTATTAATTACGTGTTTTTTTCGGTAACTTTTTTCACAATTGCTTATCTTTTAGTATGGTTCTACAAAGGCAGTAAAGGCTTTTTAAACATTTGGGCGATGATAATAGTTTTTACTGTATTCGCTGCTACCTATCTGTTTTGTCTGATTGGCATGCCTGTAATGATGATGGTCACCGATGGAAGCGAATCTGCGCATGTTTACCAATTATCTGATGGTATTGTAGTTGAACAACAAGAATTAGGCTTTATAGATGACCATAGCTCCCGCTTTGACGTTTACACGCATTACCGTTGGCTGCCATTTATCTGTCGCAAATTAACAACAAAAGAAACCGCCCCCTATAACAAGCCTCAGATACGTTACGATAAAAGCAAACATGCCGTCATCTTTTCAGATAAACAATCCACTGACGTGATCTTAATCCCCTGAATCAATGCTCCCTCTTTTCTATCTCCTTATGCACCTTTAAATACACAGGCAGCGCTGCCGAGCCGTACCACGGGTAAAACTCAGCATCAAGTAGCTTGGCTTTAAATGCAGGGTCTGTAGCTACCAGAGCTTGTGCCTCAGGAACAGTTTTTACATTAAAAATGAATATCCCGCGATAATTCTTATCGTTCTTGCCCATTGGGCCTGCAACAACCAATTTACCTTCAGCCGCTAAACGGCTAATGTTGGCCATGTGCCCGGCAAAAGCGCTATCTGTTGTTGCTTTGGTTGCAGTGGTGTTAGTGCCTGTTTTAAGGATAACCAGTACATACATTTTCATGCCGTATGCATCGGCACCAAGTGAATCGGCCAGAGCTTTGTTATATATCACGGATTGGGCGTTAACTGTTAGTACGCCTGCTAATAAAACGGCCATGCAAAACAGCTTTCTCATGATGTAAAAGTTTAACCCTAATTTAAGCTATTTCTTTTATTTTGAAGTTAGCCAGATCATCAGGCCAAGTGTTATCAAATTTCCTGATATGCCATAAATATGCACGTAGATGCGCCTGTGGCGGATAAGGTCTGTTACAAGCAATAAAATTGCGACCGGCATCAGGCAAAATTCAACCACAAACCAACCTGGGGGTGTATGGCTATTTCCCTCATATTTGCCGGAAAATATAGTAAGCGCAATAAATATCAGGTAGAAAAACACGTTAAATACATGCCAATAGTCAATTTTCTCATCCATAACTCTTAATAAGTTTAGGTAACCCGGCGTATAGATGTCGGTTCGATTTTAATTTGATTCCTAAGTTATGTTTTAAAGCCTAACTATCCTTACACAAATAAAAAAAGCCATCCGCTAACAGATGGCTTTGAATATATTTTATGAAATCTTAAGCCGTTAATTGCCTGTCTCCATCGTCCTGTAAATTCATTTGAATAACAGTAGCATCAGCATTTTTATTTTCAGTCAGCCGTTCAAGCTGTTCGCGCGATTTTTTTAGATCATTCTCCAATCTGCTCATGCCAAATTGCAGAGAAGTGTAGTTAGATCTGAACATTGCTAATGTTTCGCGCAATTCGTCGGTTTGTTGCTTTAAGCGGTTTAAATGGTCGTTAAAAGTATCGGATGCCACAATTATTCAAATAATATTTACGACTGTACAAATTTTATACCATTTTTGAGTTTACAACAATCCATACCCACTTATGAAAAAAACACTTGCAATTTTAGCCATGTTTGCATTTACAGCTTCGGGCGCTATCGCCCAGGACTGGCCTAACCTAACAAGATATCAACAAGAGAATGCCGAATTATCAGCGCAACCCAATCCTGGCAACCGTGTAGTATTTATGGGCAACTCCATCACCGAAGGCTGGAAAAGAACCGATCCGGAGTTTTTTGATGCCAATAAAAATTATATAGACCGTGGCATAAGCGGGCAAACTACCCCTCAGATGGTTTTACGTTTTAGGCAAGATGTGATTGATCTTAAACCTGCCGTAGTTACCATATTGGCCGGTACAAATGATATTGCTGGCAATACCGGCCCGGCCACGCTCGAGCAGATCTTCGGTAACTTACAAACGATGGCGCAGTTGGCGGCAACCTACAAAATTAAGGTAGTGTTGAGTTCGATATTACCGGTTTTTGATTATCCATGGAAACCCGGGATAGAACCGGCAGCAAAAATCATTAAACTGAATGCCATGATAAAAGACTTTGCCGCCAAAAATGGCTTTTATTACCTGGATTATCACAGCCTGATGAAGGATGACAAAGACGGATTACGTGCCGAATTGGGCAACGATGGCGTGCATCCTAACAAAGCGGGATACGCCATTATGGAAAAAGCAGTACAGGAAGTGCTCAAAAAAGCACTTAACGATAAACCAAAAAAACATTAACATACAGGGCAGCTACGGCTGCCTTTTTTATGTATTTACTTTGCGGCGCAATAACTCGTCACGTATAAGCGCGCATTCCTCGTAATGTTCCTGATTTATTTTTACTTCTAAAATTTCTTCCAGTTCGGCTACACCATAACCAACATAGGCTAAACTGTTTGCGTTTAGCTCTGAAAGAGGTAAAACAGCACCATCGGCGCTATATATACCTGGCAGGGGTTTTCTTTCGTCTAAATTCATGGGACTGTAAGTTACTTAGCAGTTTTGATAATTCCTAATCGTTTTAGTTAAAATTTACAAACCATAGTTGCAGACCGGTGTTTTAACAGTATACCCACAATATGAGTAATCACAGCAACGATACCTGGTCGGCAAGTTTATACAGTAAATTTGAGGCCGAACGCAACCGCCCCATTCATGACCTGCTTAACCGCATCCAAAAAACGGATGTGAAAACCGCTGCAGATGTTGGCTGCGGGCCTGGAAATTCTACCGAACTGCTTCGACAAAAATTTCCAAATGCCAAAATCATAGGCATGGATAGTTCTGATAACATGATTGAAGCCGCCCGTAAGCGCTTGCCCAACATCCGGTTTGATGTAGCCGATATAGCTACCTGGGAAAATGACGGTCCGTTTGATGTGATACTTTCTAACGCAGTACTACAATGGGTGCCCGATCATACAGACATTTTCCCGGCGCTGCTTGAGCGGCTTAATTCCGGTGGTACATTGGCCGTACAAATGCCCGATAATTTTGCTGAACCAACTCACCGCCTGATGCGCCAGGTTGCTGCTAATGGCCCGTGGGCAGAGAAACTCACTGCAGCCCCAAAACGCCTTGACCGCCAACCTGCAGAGTGGTATTTTAATCTGTTACACAGCACGGTAAGCTCATTAGACATTTGGCGAACTACGTACTTCCACCCTATCAGATCGGGTGCTGCCGGTGTGGTAGAAATGGTTAAAAGTACCGGCTTGCGTCCCTACCTGGACGCTTTGGATCCTGATGAACAACAGGCTTTTCTGGAAGAATATCAACAGCAGTTAGCTAAAGAGTACACTGCCCAGCCTGATGGTACGGTTTTACTGCCTTACCCAAGGTTGTTTATTGTGGCGGTGAAATGATTCAAAGGCCGGCCATCGGCCTTAAAACATTTTCAATAAACGGAGCATGGAATAACAATGGCGCAGGTGCAATCAACCAAGTCAAAACCCAGGCATGGGCAATAAGTTTATTGGTAAAGAAGATTGGATATTTTTTTTTAACGATGCGCTCAATCATTATTATCAACGCATGTATCAAAAAATAAAGTGTTGGCAACCCGTAGCCTCCGTTAGCAGGAACGCTTAATGCCAGTTCATGCAGCAATCCTGAAAAAATAAATGATATCAACAGCGCGCCGCTATTTCCCAGCTTTAATTTAAGCGGCCTATATAGGGCTTCTGATGTCATCTCGCTAAAGCCTAAATTCCAGCGTTTACCCCAAAACTCTGTAAGGCTTAACGCCGTAGCCGGCTTTCTGAACAGATAATAAGTGTCTGCGCCCTGCAAGCGCCACATTCCTGCGGTAATACTAAGTATACCGAAATGAAGCAACAAGCTAAACCCTACCAGTAATAACACTGCTGTTGTTACATATTCAACTGAAGGATTAGATATCAATTCATAATAATTGAGCAGCCTGGCTAACCAGATAAGCATAGCACCAAATAACACTAGACCTATTCCAAACCTTATCATTTTTGCTGCGCCAGGTCTTGGAGGCCCGCCAAGTGTTTCAAAAGGTTTCGGCCGCATGCCTGCCCATGCTCCAGCGAAAAACCACCACTGTTTAAATGTTAGCTTAACCGCTATTTTACTTTGCGTTGCAGATACAGCTACCAGTTTCATTGCAGTAAATGTAGTTACGATAATGGCTAACATTTTAAGTAAAGGGTGCTGACCTGAAAAGATCACCCAAATCAGCCCTACACATAAAACGAATAACAGCCAGCTTAGCAGCAGGTAACCGCGCTTAACAATAATATAGCCTGCAATAACAAGAAAGAGATTAATGAGTGCAAATGCAATTAAACGTGCAACTATACCGTGGCTCATATCCGATTAAAATCAAAATAAAACAAATAGCTGTAAACCACACCAAAGAAAACAAAAGCCGTTACAAGCACAACCTCTCCTGCTATTGGCCATATTCCTTTAGGGAAATTGCTCCTGTCAAAATACAAAAACTGTATGGATAACCTTGATATCCAGTAAACGGCTATAAAACCGCTTACCGCTGATGCAAGTGGTGTGGCATTGGTAAGTTGCTCGCTCATAAAGAGTGACAATAAACCAAAACTACAGTTAATAACAAGTATGTATACTGCATAAACCCAAAACAACCTTTTGATCATAGGCTCAACTTTAGCTAATTCTTGCGGCCATTTTAGCACTTTAGGAACCATAATGCTACCCAGTGCCAGCATTAGCTGACCTACCCCGGCCAACCTTACTATATTTTGTATTGTTATATCCATGCACAAATATAATTTTTTAAATTATATTTTCAATAATTACTGAAAATATAATTATTATAAAAAAGTAAATACTGTAAGTAATACCCTTTCGCAGTATAATACGAAACTTAACTATCGTATTTGGTACACTTTTCTTACACTTGCAAACGCTAAGCAATACACATGGCCAAACAAGCACACCCTATTTATAATTTACATTTTGCGCTGGTTTGCCTTAGCTCGTTCCTGTTCTCATGCAGTTTTAATATGCTTATCCCCGAGCTGCCTGCCTATCTCAGCAGCCTGGGCGGTGCGGAACATAAAGGATTAATTATCGCATTATTCACGCTTACTGCCGGTATATCAAGGCCGTTTAGCGGGCGCTTAACAGATACGCTTGGCCGGGTGCCCGTAATGGCCGTTGGCTCTATAGTTTGCTTTGTGTGCGGGTTTCTTTACCCTATCCTTAGTACTGTTGCCGGCTTCCTGTTCCTGCGGTTGTTACATGGGTTCTCTACCGGTTTTAAACCAACAGCCACCGCAGCTTATGCGGCCGACATTGTGCCCCGCGAACGTTGGGGAGAAGCGCTGGGTTTCCATGGCATTTGCTTTAGTACAGGCTTAGCGGTTGGCCCGGCTATCGGCAGCACTATCAGTCTGTATTTTTCATTAAATGTGTTGTTTTATGTTTCATCGTTTTTTGCGCTGATGTCAATCGCCATTTTGATGAATATGAAGGAAACACTGAAAGATAAGCGCCCATTTAGCCTATCGGTATTAAAATTATCACGTAATGATATTATCGCTGTTGAAGTTTTACCTGCGGCCATTGTCACCTTGCTTTCTTACGTGGCGTACGGTGCCATACTAACCGTAATCCCCGATTGGAGCCAGCATTTGGGCATCGTTAACAAAGGATTGTTTTTTATGGTGTTTACCATTGCATCGTTACTCATCCGTTTTGTTGCGGGTAAGGTATCTGATAAATATGGCCGTATCTCGGTTATAAACACCGGCCTGGGATTGCTCATTGTTGCTTTGTTTATCATCGGCTTTGCCGATACCGTTTTTGGTTTAATGGCGGGCGGCGTGGTTTATGGCATAGCCACCGGCATCCTCTCCCCCGCCCTAAACGCCTGGACGGTTGATATGAGCCTGCCAGATCACCGGGGCAAAGCCATGGCAACCATGTATATCTCTTTGGAAGCCGGGATTGGATTGGGTGCACTAATATCCGGTTGGTTTTATCAAGATGTGATCAGCATGGTGCCACATATTATGTATGCAAGTGGTGTAATTGCTGTTTTCGCTTTAATATATATGGGTTTCAGGCATAAAGTGTTGCTTAAACGGGGGCAGCCGGTGGTTATAGAAAGCGAGATCTAAAAATTCGAGAGCGGATAAATACCCTCTTTGTGTCAAGATTTGCTTATCTGATGATATTTATTCACCTTCGGAGAACCTTAACCCAAAACTATGGTCACTTTAAAAAAAACACTTTTTACGGCAGCAATTGCTGCATTCGCCCTCAGCGCCTGCCAGGATCAACACGCTAATATCGAGCCCGTCCTTAGTCTTAATGATACCGACGGGATAACCTACGAGCTGGCAAAAAAATACGTAAAGAACTACGAGAAACGCGCCGGCACTATTGATTCGGTTTATAGCAAAACACTTCTTTCTAAAGTAAAAAAACTACCAGATACCCGCGCAATATGGTTTAGCGCAGATAGGTTAGAAAAACTTGTTGCCAAGGTAAAAAGCGAAGGTGGTGATGGCATCCGCTTCTATCTGGCTACATACGATAGCGTTTATACCGGCGAATCCATCGGTGGGCATACCCCTAAACGTGATTGCTGGAACCGCAATACATTAGTCTTGGTACCTACAAAAGACAGTACTAATAAAGTTGGCCAAAAATTTCATCAGGATTATTACACTACCAAATCAACTGTTACTGCAGATAGTAAAACTGCAAAAAGCCTGGCAGTTGGCAGCGTAGTAAGCAACCGCGGCGAAATTTGCCCGCCGCCAAAAGACTGTAAATCTACCGGGGCCACGCTTATTCAGTAATTTTTGGGCCTGTGGTTTTTATCAGCATTAATACTATATCAGAGTTTTTATGTTTCCTGGTTGCATTTGTTTTTCTCAGGAAAGACAAAAGCGCAATCTGGAAAATGCTTATC
>JAESTD010000173.1 GCA_016763755.1 Mucilaginibacter sp. | reverse complement strand
TGATTGATAGCCGCTGCATTTTGATCAACTGAGGTAGTTTGCAGCTTGTTCTTTACATCAGAAAGTAAAATATCGTACCATAATAGGGCAGGGTAAGCAAGGTTCCCTTGCTTTGCTCCCTGCACCGCACCAGTATTTTTATCCATTGGATGAAGCATTCAACTTGAAATTTACCTGGTACGGGCAAAACTACGCGAATATGATGGAGGGCTACGGTATCGGCATAAGGCAAGATCCATTGGGTGATAAACGATTTGTGCCCTGGTTTAATGCACCACCAAAAACACAACAACGCTTAAATTTTTTCTGTTTACTGAATGCCGGTGAGCCTGCGCAGGTTTTGGCTGAGGTAAAGAAGTTTACACACCAGGACTCATACAAGCCCCTGGCCGGGTATAAAACCATGGCCAGCCATTTTCACAATGAGTTTATTATGGATGTTGTGCTGAAGGGTGGCCCTGTACCGGAGCATCCGGAGTTTAAGGATGTGTTTAAAAAGACTGGTGTTAACATTGTACACCTGGCAGAGTTTCATGGCCCCGGTCATCCTAAAGGGCCGGATGAAGAACGCCTGAAAGAGTTGCATGCCCTGCACGAGCAATGTGAGCGTTTATCAGATAGCAACTTCCTGCTGCTGCCCGGCGAGGAACCTAATAATTTTTACGGTGGCCACTGGCTAAGCTTTTTCCCGCATCCGGTTAACTGGATCATGTCGCGCAAGCCGGATATGCCTTTTGTTACCGATGACCCTAAATATGGCAAGGTTTACCGAATAGCCAACAAAGACGAAATGCTGAAACTGCTTGAACTGGAACATGGTCTCGCCTGGACGGCTCATGCCCGTACCAAAGCGTCAACCGGATATCCTGACGCTTATAAAGAAGAAGGCTTTTACAAGTCGCCAACGTTCATGGGTGCTGCGTGGAAAGCTATTCCGGCCGATCTTTCAAATCCTACATTAAGCCATCGCGTACTCAACCTATTGGATGATATGAGCAACTGGGGGCTAAAGAAACACATTATCGGCGAATCAGACATATTTACCATTACCGAACAGAATGAGATGTATGCCCACCTCAATGTAAACTATCTTCAACTGGATAAGATCCCCGATTTTAAAGATGGCTGGCAACCTGTGCTGGATGTTATGCGCCAGGGCAAGTTCTTTGTGTCTACAGGTGAGGTATTACTTCCCGCGTTTACCGTGAACGGCAAAACAGCAGGTGAGACCAGCGCCGTTAGCTTATCCGGCCAAACCAAAATCACGCTCTCTGCCGATTGGACCTTCCCGCTAAACTTTGCCGAAGTTGTATCGGGCGATGGCAATAAAACTTACCGCGAGCGGGTAAATCTTAATACTACGCAAGCCTTCGGTAATAAACAGTTTGAGTTCTCGGTAAACCTTAAGAACCGCAAATGGGTTAGGGTTGAGCTTTGGGATATTGCCGCAAACGGTGCGTTTACCCAGCCTGTTTGGCTGGAGTAATTGGGGTTAAAACTATGATGTGTTGATTTGCAGTGTTTGATATATAATTGTTGTTCTTTGCAAATCCATTAATTGTCAATTCAACATAAAATATCCTATATTCGACAACCAATTTACCTGAAATGATATCTCTCAAAAACTTTGCGTTAAAAATTTCATGTCAAACTGTCTTACTCGCAGTATTTAGTATCAATACTTTTGCCCAGGTTGCAAAACTACCGACCCCATGGACGGAGCAGGCCCAAAAAGCCGAATTGCCGCTGAACGAATACCCACGCCCGCAGTTGCAACGCACCGACTGGCTGAACCTTAATGGCAAATGGGACTACACAGGTGGCAAATCAGCACCGAATGCATTGAATCCGCAAACGGTGGCATCGTTTGTAGGTGTAAATCAGAAAATATTGGTGCCTTACTGCCCTGAATCTTATTTATCAGGCGTGCAAAAAAAGCAGGAGATAAACCTTTGGTACCGCCGCACATTTGAATTGCCGGCATCATGGAAAGGCAAAGATGTTTTAATAAACTTTGGTGCGGTAGACCACGATGCTACGGTATTTATCAATGGTAAAAAAGCAGGTAGTCATTCGGGCGGGTATGATGGCTTCAGTTTTAATATTACACCGTATCTTATCAAAGGGAAAAATACCATTGTAGTTGCCGCTTATGATCCTAATGATGGCAAAGCACCATCAGGCAAGAATGGCCCTCGGGGTGATTATACCTTTAGCTCGGGCATCTGGCAAACCGTTTGGTTGGAGCCCGTTGCCCATACTCATATCACCAGCATTAAACTATTACCTGATTTGGATGGCAAACGTCTGAAAGTTTTGGTAAGTACCAGCAGCGCAGGTAGCGTTACCGCAGTTGCATTGAACGGTAAGAAAGAAGTGTCGCAAGCAAAAGCTGCCTCAGGTACTTACTTTTATTTGCCGATTGATAAGCCCGAACTATGGTCGCCGGAGAACCCATTCTTGTACGACCTGAAAATAACACTGAACAGCAGCAATGGCAAGGTTGCCGATGAGGTGACCAGCTATTTTGGGATGCGCGATATTAAACTGGGCAAGCTTAATGGCGTTATGCGCCCGTTCATCAACGGCAAATTTATGATGCAACTGGGTCTGCTTGACCAGGGTTATTGGCCTGATGGTGTACTGACCGCTCCAACAGAAGAAGCGTTGAAATTTGACATCGAGTATACTAAAAACGCAGGTTACAATCTCATCCGTAAACACATGAAAACCGAGCCGCAACGGTTTTACTATTGGGCTGATAAATTGGGCTTAATGGTTTGGCAGGATATGCCGGCTATATGGTACCAGAATGAGGATACTACAGTTAACCGCCGTGTATTCCGCAAAGAATGGAAAGCAATTATGGATGAGCATTATAATTCGCCATCTATTGTTACCTGGGTGCCTTTTAACGAAAACTGGGGAGCTTTTGATGTAAAGAATATCACCAATTGGACCAAACAATATGATCCATCGCGCCTGGTAAATGGTAACTCGGGTTTTAACAATAATCCTGACTATCAAAAACCATACGGCGACCCCGGCAATGGTGATTATGTGGATACACATATTTATGTTGGCCCTTACGGCGCATCGGTACCCGATGGTAAACGCGCAGCATCATTAGGCGAATTTGGCGGCGTTGGCTTGTTTGTGCGCGATCACATGTGGCCGGTAGAAAATAATGCGTACGATTACGAACCTACCAAAGCAAGACTAACCGACAGGTATGTTTTCTTGTTAGACCGTGTGGAACAATTGATGAAATACAAAGGTCTTAGTGTTGCTATCTACACCCAAACCACTGATGTTGAGCATGAAGTGAACGGCGTTTTAACCTACGACCGTAAAGTAGAGAAAATGGAAACCAAGCGTATTAAAGAAGTTAACCAGGCAGTTATTCAGGCCGGGCATGACATGAATAAATAGAAGGTTTGGCTTAAAAGCCAAAACCTTCTTTATTTCTTTTGCGGATAGCTTCTTCTGTTTTGGGCACGAGTACATCCACACCATGTTTTACTACTCCAGCCTGTATCTCTTCTATAAAAGGCCGAAAACTATTGTCGTACTCGTGGAATGCTTTTTTGAAATCGCCGCCGCATTTTTCAAAAGCACCGGCTAAAGCTGATGCCCCGTCAATGGCGATAGAACCACCCCTGCCAGCCGCAGGTGAGGGGCAATAACCGGCATCGCCAACCAGGGCTACCCGGCCTTTCGTCCAAGATGGCATGCGCGTTTGGCACAGTTTATCAAAATAAAAGGTTTTTGAATTAGCAACCTCCTCCAGCAACTCTTTGGCGCGCCAGCCTGCTTGCTTAAACTGGTCAGAAATAATGGCTCTCATCTGTAGCTCGTCCCTGTAATCGTACGGGATCTCCTGTTCGGCAGAGAACGCAAAACAGATATCTGTTTTACCATTATAGGCATTTAGCATCATAGTTTTGCCCGGCTCACTGTACATATGGTTAGTATTTTCGGGGATGAGGAGTTTGTTGACAATGGTAATAGAGAAATAAGCCTGCAGAAAAAGCAGGTATTCTGCCTCAGGGCCAAACCAAAGTCTTCTTACTGCCGAATGGATACCATCACAACCGAATACAAGATCAAATTCCTGATGTGATCCGTTTTTAAATCCAACCTGTATGCCATTTTCTGTTTCCTGCATTGCGGTGATGCTATCGCTGAAGATGAATGTTACATCGTCTTTAACTGCATCATATAACATTTGCAACAGGCCATCCCTTTCAATTTCATATTCTTCCTGGTCGACCTCTTGCCGGTTTTCTTGCGTTAAATAACGACTTTCGGTTACGTCGTCGTCGTTTTTAAATTCCATTACCTGCATGGTAATGTTGTTGGCCTTGATCTGGTCAAACAAGCCCATTCGTTTTACAATATCAATGGTTTGCCCGAGGATGTTAACCGGCGTACCGCCCTTTTTTATCGCTGCCGAGACTTCTATAATGGTTACATCGTACCCAAACCTGTTCATCCAGTAAGCGGTTGATAGACCCGCAAAGCTGGCTCCTGAGACAAGTACTTTTTTATGATCTGCTTTCATTTTGCATCTTATTTACAGACACAAAGGAACAACGAACCACGTATACGCTATAGGTATAAACAAAGTAAGACTTGGACTAATCGTGGTTTTTGCTGCGGAATGTAGCCGGAGATACACCTGCAACTTTGGTAAATAAGCGCGAAAAGTAAGGATAATCATCATACCCCAACACGGCAGCTATTTCTTTGAGTGATTCATCCGAGTGATATAACAGGCGTTTTGCCTCTAAAATAACCCGATGTTGGATATGATAAGAAACAGGGAACCCGGTAGCACTTTTAACGCATTCGTTTAGGTAAGGGGCGGATAAATTTAACTTTTCGGCATAGTCTGAAGGATGTTTAAGATGGATAAAGTTGTGCGATAAAGCTTCACGGAAAGCTTTGGTTATCACATCAGCTCTTGACAAGGTATCAGCAGCTTCGGATGTAGCCAAATACAACGAAACAACAATGCCGATCAACAAATTGGAACTATCTTTAAGCAAAGCTTTCCAAAGCGCATCTTTCTTACGGCTTGCAATTTTTATACAAAGAGATGTTGTTTCAAGTAGGAGTGCTAAAGTGTTCTCATCAGGCTGAAGGGGTGCTGCCGGGGTCATGTCTTCCAATAGCTTAAGATAACCGGGATTCAGGTTATCATTATCGATGGCCCAGGCAATAACGGTTACGCTCTTAAACCCAATGATGCGGTGCACCTGGTCGGGATGCATGTAAATGATGGCGGGAGATTGAATGTCGTATCGCTGAAAGTCTATCTCTAACGTTACACTCCCTTCTTGCACGAGGAAGAAAGAGTGCCGGTCATGCCTTTCCGGTTGTTCCCATTCTCCCAAAGGCGGCAGATGATCTAAAGCGATCTTTTCTATAGTGATGCCCGCGTCGTTATCGTCGCCAAATTTATTTACAGGAATTGAGCCGGTATTTTTACGCATACGCTTATCTGCTTTAAGCAAATATATTTTCTACCAAAGCTCCGCCATCATTTTTATCACGTTATTTTTTAGTGATATACCGCAGCACTTGCGGGTTCAAATGCCCGGATCTCATCTAAACGGCCTTCTTTGATCTTCTTAACCCATTCAGGGTCTTGCAGTAGCTGGCGGCCAACAGCTATCAGGTCGAAATCGCCACGCTCAAAACGGCGAAGTAGCTCTTCAAAGCCTGCGCTTTCTGCACCTTTACCACCTGCAAAAAAGCTTACCACATCGGCATTTAAACCTACCGAACCCACCGTGATAGTTGGTGCACCGGTGATCTTTTTTATCCATCCAGCAAAGTTCAGGTCAGAGCCTTCAAACTCGGGTTCCCAGTAACGGCGTTGTGAACCATGGAAAATATCTACACCGGCATCGGCCAGGGGCTGCACCCAATCTTCCAATTCTTGTGGAGTTTGAGCCATGCGGGCATCAAAATCGCCACCTTTCCATTGCGATAAGCGCAGGATAATAGCCAGATCATCGCCCACTGCAGCACGGATAGCCTTCACTACATCAACACCAAAGCGGGTGCGCGCTTTAAGGGTTTTGCCTCCGTATTCATCGGTGCGACTGTTGGTTTTGTCCCAAAAGAATTGATCTATCAAATAACCATGTGCACCATGGATCTCAACGGCATCAAAACCTATCTCTTTAGCTGCTTTGGCTGCACGGCCAAAGGCCTCAATAGTATCTTGAATATCATTAAGCGACATGATTGCCGGGCTCTCGAATGGTGCAGGTGGTTCCCAACCGTAAGGGGTATTACCTACGTGCCATATCTGCGGTGCAATGGCGCCACCGTTAGCGTGCACCGTATCGGCGACGTGCTTCCAATTTTGCAGGGCGTCATCTCCGTGGAAGTTAGGAATGTCCTTTAAATTTTTAGCCGATGGTCGATCAATGACAGTCCCTTCGGTTACAATTAAGCCTACATCGGCAGCTGCACGGCGGCCGTAATAGTCGGCAACTTGTTGGGTAGGCACACCGTCAGGTGGTTGAACGCGGGTCATGGGCGCCATCACAAATCGGTTGCGTAAGTTGAGGCTTTTATGTTTGAAGGGAGAAAAAAATGGGTCGTAGTTCATGTTTTTTAAAATTTGATGATGCAAAGTAAAACACTTTAGTTTACTTTTGTAACTAATATTGGTGGTTAGTAGTAACCAATAGGTAACTATTAGTTTATGCAGGCTCAAAATTTAAAATACAGCAACTGCAATATGCAGCGATCCATGGCTATCCTCGGTACCAAATGGAAACCAATTGTAATTTGGGTGCTGCGCGAACGCAAAGCACGCTTTGGGCAGATAGCAGCCAGCATCCACATCATATCAAGAAAAATGCTTACCACTACCCTGCAGGAGCTGGAAAAAGATGGCATCATAACCCGCGAGGAGTTCAAAGAACTGCCACCGCGGGTTGAGTATGGCCTTACCGAACGCGGTATGGCGTTGTTACCTATCCTGCAGCAAATTGCCGAGTGGAACGGAACTTATTGCAAAGATGGACTACACGCTCATGATCACGTTACAGAAACAGCAGAACAGGTTTAACTAAATACCAAAGCGCTGCTTAGCTTCTGCAGAAACAGGCGTGAAGAAATTGACCAGGTTGCCATTCGGGTCGCGGAATAGTAGCGAGCGGTTGCCCCAGGGCATGGTGGTAGGTGCTTGAACAAGCTTATCGCTGATAATGCCTGCTATTTCCTCATAACGCTTGTCTACATCCTCAACACGAAACTCGATAATAACCGAGCGGTTAGCTGCGGGTTCTACAATATCATTTCCGCCGAACAGGGCGAGTGTATTTGTACTGCCGATGGCTAAAGTTGCCTGAGGTGTTTGCAGCTCTGCAAAATCAGGAGTGTACATAATTATTTTGCTGCCGGTTACGTCTTCGTAAAACTTTACTAATGGTTCTATATCCGCGGTAATGATTCTTATTGATGCTAAATTCATGGGTTTTAATTTTTGTTTCAACAAAGATTGCATCTGGCAGTGACAAGGGTATGTCAGCAGAAAAATATGTTATTAACGTAATGACAAAATAAAATGCACAAAGCCTTAAACGCGACTATGTATATTACGACGCTATTATATTAGTAATACTTATGAAACTTGTAAAAATTATCCCGCTCATTGGTCTTTCAATTATGTGTTTTGCATCTGTAAAAGCACAGCAGGCTTTTGATAAGCAAGGGCACCGTGGCGGCAGAGGATTGATGCCGGAGAATACCCTCTCATCCATGAAGAAAGCCGTTGACTTGGGCGTTACGCTGGAAATGGATATCTCTTTTACGAAAGAAAAACTTCCTATTGTATCGCATGATCAATATATTAATCCTGCTTTCTCGTTAAAGCCCAATGGTGATTCGATAAATAAAGGTGAAATAAAAGCCCTGCGACTTTATGCTATGCCCTACAGCGAGATAAAAGGCTTTGATGTAGGCAGCAAGTTTTATCCGCTTTTTCCGCAGCAGCAAAAGATAAAGGAACATATCCCTGTACTGGCCGAACTGATAGACAGCGTGGAAGCCTATGCCAATAAGAAAGGTGCAAAACCCCCACATTACAATATCGAAACCAAAACATCACCTGAGGGAGATAATATAGAACACCCCGCCCCACAGGAATTTGTTGATCTGTTAATGGCGGTATTAGTTAAGAAAGGTGTTTTGGATAGAACGATTATCCAGTCATTTGATCCACGCACGCTGGAAATCATCCACAAGCAATACCCGCAGTTGCAAACGGCATGGCTGGTATCAAACAAAAAAAGCCTGAAAGAAAATCTCTCAGGCCTGAGTTTTAAACCCACCAGCTACAGCCCGGATTTTAAAATGCTGAACAAGCAAATGGTTGATGATTGCCACGCCCTCGGCATAAAAGTACTGCCATGGACGGTGAATAATCCCGAAGACATCGCTGCCGTTAAAGCCCTGGGTGTTGACGGTATCATCTCAGATTATCCCGACAGGCTGTAACAGTCAGGTTTAACCCAATCCGGCTTTTATGATCTTAACCGGGTTGCCGCGTTCTAAAAGGTTATGCTGCATCCACTGGGTTTGTTGCCGGGCCATCAGCTGTTCGGTTTGTGCTACCATAACTTTTGCTTCCAGTCGGGCCAGGCAAAGTTTTTTGTTCTCCAGTTGCGAGCGGCTGTCCATTGCCAAAACCTGCAGGCCGGTAGGCAAATGCGTGCCACGCACCGCTGTTTCAACCTTATTAACATTTTGCCCGCCCGGGCCTGATGCGCGGCAAGTCTCCAGTTTAACATCTTTGATGTTCCAGGCGGCAAATTCCGTCATATCGAAAGCCGCCACACCCACAAACCAGTTTTTGCGCTTATGGAATTTACGGTAGGGGCTTTGCGCTATCCATAGAACAGTACCCACCCATTCTCTAACAAATGCGTCGAAATTTTGGCCGGACACCATCATTGTGGACGAGAGTTGTGTACCGTTGATGTCGCCAGGTTTGTTTTCCAATATTTCAATTTCGATACCCTGCTGCCTGGCTTGTTTAAGCATAAGGCTTTGCACGCAGGCGACAACCCGGCAGCATTCTGCCGGGCCTTTGCCTGAGGTGATCTGTATTACCATCTTTTCCATATCGTGTTAGTCCTTATTCATTCTTACTATTCGCGGATAAAACTTACCCTGCACATCTACCAGGTCGCGTTGGGCGGCTATAACAATCTCAATGTCTTTGTATGCTGTAGGATTCTCCTCAACTGTACCGCCAATAAGGGTAACATTAGCATTTGATAGCAGCTTCTTCATGGCTGATACCGTCATGCTGTCTTTTGCGGCCTGCCTGCTCATAGCCCTGCCCGCGCCGTGCGATGCTGAGTATAAAGCATCTTCGCGGCCTTTGCCGGCCACAAGGTAGGCGGGCGTTGTCATACTGCCGGGGATGATACCCAGCTCGCCTGCGTGTGCGGGTGTGGCCCCCTTACGGTGAACTATCACTTCGCGGCCATTGGCCAGTTTGTCTTTCCAGGCAAAGTTGTGATGGTTCTCTACCGTGTGCAGTGCTTTTAGCCCCAGCGCTTTTAACAGGTTGGCATGGATACGCTCATGACAGGCATGGGCGTAATCACCGGCGAGGGTCATGGTAAGCCAGTATTCCTGTCCGGCTTCGGTATCCAGATCCAGCCAGGCCAGCTGCTGCGCCTGGCGCGGCAGTTTACAGGTGTTCATAGCTATTTGCGTGTAATGCCTTGCAATAGCCGAACCCAGCCCGCGGCTGCCCGAGTGGCTCAACAGCGCCGTGTACTTTTTAGCAGGTAAGCCTAAAGTATTACCGGGCAAAAGTTCTATCTCGCCAAACTCAACAAAGTGATTGCCATTGCCCGATGTACCCAGTTGCCTTACGGCCTTGCTGCGCAAAGGCCTCAGGAACGACATCTCGTTAAAGAGGCTGTTGTCCAGTATCCCGTGCTCCTGCCTGGTGTCAAGCCCGCCTTCCATCCCAAAATGGGTATGGTTTTTTAGTGCCTGCTTTATCTGATAATCGTACCGGTTCAAAAAGCCGTCAGTTTCATCTGTAATGGTAAGCGCCATGCGGCAGCCAATATCCATCCCAACGGCATAGGGTATAACGGCATTATCAGTAGCCAATACACCGCCAATAGGCAGGCCGAAGCCCATGTGTGCATCGGGCATTAAAGCGCCCTGCACACTTACGGGCAGGTGATTGGCCAGTTCCATTTGTCGTTTGGCAGATGCCTCGATACCTTTGCCGCCGTAGGTTTTACAAAATACCGGTTCATCTCTTAACTCGTAAGCCTTAAATGCCGGGCCCACTGTTTTGCCGATTATTTTTTCTGCTATACGGTTTGTTAACTCATTATCCAGATATGCTTCCGGATGGTTCTTTATGTTTACCAGCAGGTTAAGCAGCTCCTGGTTGCTGTGGTGTTTAAAGTTTTTAGCGGCTATGCCGATAACCAGACTGCGTAGCTGGTTATCATGGTAGCCTATTTTACTTAGATCTTTTGTTCTTAAATTGCCCATGTGGGTTAATATTGATCAGGCGTAACAAGCCTGAAATTTCACTTTGCAGACAAGAGCATAGCAGCTTTTATAGCTCGTACGCAACCGTCGGCATTAATAAATCTTTGGATTTGATCTCTGGTCTCTGTTCGTCTCCGGAGTGGGGGATATACCCTTTCATGAGTGCCCAAAAAGATCCTGATGTAGCAGGCAGGTAAACAACAAGCCGGTTAGCCGGAAAGCCGTTCAGATCATCTTACAATAAAAATAAAAAGGGATTGACCTGCCTGTTTAGGCAATGAGCGAAAGGGGCGATATGTAAACTTGCTCTGTCATGATTCCTGTATATCTAAATGGTTAATAAATAAGGAATTGCTGCAAATATATAAAAAATTGTGAATGCAAATAAAAAAGAAAAAGCCTGCGGGGAGCAGGCCTTTTAAATGAGGTGTTATTTCTGTACCGGTTTCTTCCGTAAATGCAAAGTCTCCAAATGCTGCATTAGTTCTTTAGGTCTGTCTGTTTGCAGCACGGTTGCTCCGTGTGCCAGCAGCCAATCCCAGCTGTCTTTCTTATTACCTTCTTCAACGGCAAGGTCATCATCGTGACCTGCATTTAGCGATGCCCAAAGCGAGTTGAGCCAAACCCTTGCACCGGTTTTGCTAATGAATTTGTTATCCTTAAGTATGGATGATGTATCGGTTTTAAAGTTCAACTCAAATGCCCAGGGTTTCATATGCTGCAGATAATCATTAATAACGGCTTTTGCATCGGGCTTATCAAGGTTAACGATAGGCATGTAGGTGATACTGTCTATCAAGCCACCGTAACGCTCTTTAAGCACAGGGTAGGTTACCTCGGCCTTAAAGATGGCTTGTTTCAGAGTACCGGTCTCTTTAAGCACAGCATAAGCTTCTCGATAGTAAGGATAGCTTTTGTCGAGGTTTACGATTATCGGCTTACCTTTCAGTGCCAGCATCACTTCTTTATATGTTGGGATAGTATTGCGGGTAACGCGGCCCAGGCCATTGCGCAGTCCGAATTTTTTGATCTCTTCTAAAGTATAATCTGATGGTTTCCCTTTGCCATTGGTGGTTCGGTCGATAGTTTGATCGTGCATGATAACAAGTGTGCCATCTTTGGTGATATTAAGATCGAGTTCAACAATATCAACACCCATAACTGTAGCCAGTTCAAATGCACGCAGGGAATTCTCGGGAGCATTGCGCCAGTCGCCGCGATGGGCGGTTACCATTACCTTGTTTTGGGCAAATAACTGGCCTGCTGTAAGCAGCAAAGCGATAAAAGTGAATTTTAGTTTCATAGAAGTGGTAAATAAAAAAGGGGGACTTTTGATCCCCCTTAGTTTTATTAATATCCCGGGTTTTGATACATTTTCTCCGGATTTAGCTTGTACTCATCAAAAGGAATAGGGAAGTACCTGTCTTTTGTGGTAAAGTTTGCCAGTTTTGCAATACCAAAATCAGCCTGACTTTTTGCTTTGAAGTATGCTACCAGTTCATCGGTAGTAAAGGTACGCAACAGGTCAAACCAGCGATGGTGCTCAAAAGCCAGCTCAACGCGGCGCTCGTGCAATATTGCCAGTCGCAGATTAGGATATTTTGCCGCGTATGCAGCGTTGGTTAAGGCCACTGCGTAGGTTGGAATACCGGCACGTGTACGCACCATATCCAGGTAGGTGATGGCTCCGGCAGTATCGCCAAGGTAGTTGCTCACTTCGGCCAGCATCAGTATCACATCGGCATAGCGCAGCAAGATCCAATCGTTACCACCGTAACCCAGATTTGATGCCGCGGCACTTGCATCCCTGAACTTAGTGATAAAGTAATTTTGAACGGCAGGGTCACTGGCAAATTTTACAGAGAAAGCCATACGCGGGTCGCCGGTTTCATAATCCTTTACCAGATCTGGGGTTACGTTACCATCAAGGTTAGTGTTTGGTTTCAGCGAGTTAATAGTTTCGCCTTTTACCTGGTTGTTATAGGCAATTGACGAGCTGTAGGTTATATCGCCTTGCTTGTTAACAATTTGCCATATCAACTCCGGGCAGCTGGTTTTTTTAGCTACGTTGAATACATCGGTATAAGGTACGGTACTTAATGTGCTGAAGGTACGCATATTGTAAGCGGCAAGCAGATAGGTTTTGGCGCTATTTAAGTTAGCAGTGCGGTTAGCCTGGTCTTGCGTGGTGGCCATGGTTAAATATACCTGGCCCAGTATGGCATTAATGGCTGCTTTTGACGTACGGCCAATACCGGCACCGGTTTGCAGGTTTGGCAGGTTACTGTTTAAGGCGTCCTTCAGGTCGGCAACTATCTGCGCGTAAACAGCAGCTTCTTTTTCGCGGAAGGTAGCATCGCTCAACTCCTCAAGGGAATTAAATGGCTTGGTTACCAACGGCACATCACCCCAGGTACGCACCAAATGGAAATAGGTGTAGGCACGCAGAAATTTAGCTTCGGCAATATATTGCTGCTTAAGGGCAGCATCAGAAAAGGTAACATTATCAACGTTAGCCAACACTATGTTAGCACGCGATACTGTGGTATAAAGCGATACCCAATGGCTTTTTAAGTAAGTATTACTTGGCAGTATCGAGAAATCGCCAAACTGGAACGGTTCGCCTGCGTTAGATTGGTTATCGTTACGGCCGGTATCATCAGAACGTTCATCTGTCCAAAGGCCGCTGTTTTCGCCTACGTTGTTGCTGCTGCGTAATGATTGATAAATACCGTTAACTGCCGAAAGCACATCAGCGGGCGACTTAAAACTGGCGTTAAGTTCTACCGCGTTTGGCGAGTACTGTTCAAGAAAATCTTTTTTGCAAGAAACCACTGTTAGCGATAGTGCTGCTAAACAGCTGATGGTTAATATCTTTTTTTTCATCTTCAATTTCGTTTAAGTGGTTGATTAGAAAGTAACCTTTACACCCAGGTTGTATGAGCGCACAAGCGGGTAAACACCATAATCTACACCAGGGGCAAGGTTAGTTGGCTGTGTGCCGTTAGAGGCACCGCTGCTGTAGTTATAATCAACCTCGGGATTGTAACCTTTGTATTTGGTAATGGTAAAGGCATTTACTACCGTAGCAAAAACCCTCAGGTTAGTGATGCCCAGTTTGGTATCAACCGATTTAGGCAATGAATAGCCCAGTGTGAGGTTGTTACAACGCAGGAACGAACCATCCTGCAGATAGAAGGTTGATAAGCGGGTGCTGTTGCTTTGTGTGCCCGCGCGTGATGCACGGTAAACCGTACCATTGCCAGGGTTAGCGGCATTGCGATAGCGGTCAACCACGTTTGCGTATTGGTTACCGGAGCCTTCCATATTGTACAGGTAGTAATCCTGCCCATCAAGTATCTGGTTGCCTTGTGAGCCGTTGAAGCCTGCAGCAAAGTCAAACTTTTTATAGTTAAGGTTAACCACAAAACCGTAAGTAAAATCAGGGTAAGGGTTACCGATAACGGTCTTATCGGCATCGTTAACAATACCATCGTGGTTTACGTCTTCAAAATACAGGTCGCCAACGTGAAGCGGGTTTGATTGAGAAGCAGACGGAGCAACTTTGTTAATGTTATCTGCAGTTACCATACCTGCTACTTTAAAGCCGTAGAACATACCCACAGGCTGACCTTGTTGGGTAATGTTTGTTAAGTATGAACGCTCGGCACCGTTAATGATGATGGTGTTGTTGCCACTCAGTTTGGTAACCATGTTACGGTTGATAGAGATGTTACCGCTAAGGTTCAATGAGAAATCTTTAGTAGATATTACACGGCCATCCAATTGGAAATCAAAACCTGTGTTACGGATCTGCGAGTTACGCAGGTTGGTAAGGATTGTGGTTGAACCAGAGATCGCTGAGATTGGTTGCTTATACAAAATATCGCGCGAGTAGCTCAGGTAGTAGTTGGCTAATAAAGATAAACGGCCTTTGAACAAGGTAATATCGGTACCAAAGTTATATTGCGAGGTTGATTCCCAGCTCAGTTTCTCATCGGCAATACCATTTGAGTATGTGCCTGATGCTACTGTACCGTTATCGCCAAACACAACACCTACAGGGCTTGATAAGGTTTGCAGGTAGCCATAGTTACCGATGTTGTAGTTACCGCTGCGACCCCAGCTTGCGCGTAGCTTAACGGTTGATTGCTCGCCCAGGAAATTGTTGTAAAAAGGCTCCTCAGACAGTGTCCAGCCGGCAGATACCGAAGGGAAGTAACCATATTTGTTTTGCGGGCCGAAACGTGATGAACCATCCGTACGGAAAGTACCCATCAAATAATATTTGCCTGCATAATTGTAGCTAAACCTTGCAAGGTATGATAACAGGGTAAAAGTTTGCCTGCTGGTTGGTACTAAACCTTGTGTACCTAAGCCCACACCAAGATCAGGATTAGCAGTGTACAATTTAAAGAAACCATCTGCTGCACCTTTACCGGTAATTTCCTGAATATTATCATTCTGGAAACCGGTTGCAATAACGCTCAGCACATCAGTGGTGCTTTTTTGCGCGGTGTAACCACCTAAAACATCAAGGTGATGTTTGCCAAAATCCTTTTTATAGTTAAGTGTCAACTCGCCCAGCTGGTCGGTAAGGTCAGTAGTTTGCGCTGCTGCGGTAGCTGCTGCAATAGACTGTGGCGAACCCGGCGGGTTTGCACCGTTGCTTAAGTTGGTAGGCAGGTAGTAGTCGTATTTCTCGTTATACTTGGTTGTACCTACGTTAAGTTTCAAGCTAAGCTCCGGAAGGATCTTGTAGGCAGCGTTGGCGTTAACAAGCGTGCGGTAACCTTTACGGCTGATTTTTGTACGTTCGGCCAGTGCAACCGGGTTCTCAATACTCTGAAAACCATAGGCAGATGATTGCAATGCTGCTGCGTTAGTGGCAAGCGAACCATCCGCATTATAAGCCGGGAAGAAAGGCATATAGATCAAAGCACCTAAGATCGGGCCATGGTCAAAACGGCCTTCCTGGGTTTCGCGGTTGTAGTTTTGAGTGTAAGCCACGTTAGCACCCACGTGCAATTTTTTGCTGATGTCGCCATCAACGTTACCCCTGAAGTTGTAACGCTCCTGGCCCGAGGCTACAATTATACCCGGCTGGTTTTGGTAACCACCGCTAAGGTAGTAACGTACGTCTTTACCACCACCCGAGAATGAAAGGGTATGGCGCTGATAAAAGGCATTGCGGTAAAGTTCGTCCTGCCAGTCGGTATTAACGGTCTGGTGTTTTAGGGTTTGCGTAGGGAAGTCATACAGGTAATCAGGGATCTGAACACTACCGGCATTACCAACGTTGGTTACGCGGGTAGCGTTCGGGTCAGACATCATGGCATCGTTCCAAACGTGGCCGGTATTTACCCAAAGATCATGATAAGCGTTGTTGCGACCATCAATAACCAGCTGTGCAAAATCGTCAGAGTTAAGCAGTTTAACTTTTTTACCTAACTGGCTTACACCGGTTTGTACATCGTACTCAAATTTACCTTTACCATCTTTGCCGCGTTTGGTAGTAATTATAACCACACCGCCTGATGCCCTTGAACCATATATGGCAGCAGATGCAGCATCTTTCAAAACGTCTATGGATTCTATATCCTCGGGGTTGATGAAAAGATCGGTAGTAGGATAGCCATCTATAACGTAAAGCGGATCGGAACTGGCAATAAATGAGCCTACTCCACGCACGCGGATCTTGGTGCTTTGATACGGCGCGCCGCTTGTTTGCGATACCTGTACACCGGCAACTTTACCAACCAATGCCTGCCCTACAGTTGGGGCAACCAGGTTAAGTTCGCTGGCTTTTACGCTTGAAATTGCGCCTGTTACATCGCTTTTACGCATGGTTTGGTAACCAATAGCCACAACCTCGTTAAGCATATTGGCAGATGGTTTCATCTTTATGCGCAACGCACTGCCGTCGTAAGTGGCATCCTGTGACAGATAACCTACAAAGCTGAATGTTAAAACAGCACCTTTATCAGCATTGATAGAGAAATGGCCTTTAGTATCGGTGCTGGTAGCAATATTTGTGTTTTTAACCTTTACAGTTACACCCGGTAATGGAAGGTCGGTTTCGTCTATAACCGTACCGGCGATGTTTTCGGTGGACACTATTGTGTTAACAGTGTTTTTTTCGGCAAAGGCCGGGATAGCAAACACCAATAGCATAACCATTGTTATACCCTTGAATGCCTGCTTCAAAAGATTGACATTAATCTTTTTTTGCATACATTTAAATGTTAATTGTTAAATGACTTATGGTATGAGTTAATTGACAAGCGATCACTTGAACCGGACAATTGTTGGCGCAACTCCGGTTTTCGTGTTTTTACACTTGTATAGAAATGCGAAGTGGAAACAGTGTTACATAGGCAAACAGTTTAACTATTGTTAATGAAGCTGGAATAGCTCTTTATTAAAATATTAAGCAGTAGGGGTAAACGTTGCTATAATGGCAGCAAAGCTATTAACCCTGTCTTAAGAAAACACGCCTGTAAGATTAACTTTTTGTTAAGAAAATGAAATGTTTACCACCTGGTGTTGGTAATATTAACGTTGTTTTTTCGGGATGAGGTAACTGCAATGCCTTTATGATCATTGATAAAGGTAAACCCTTCCAGTTCGTCCATGCGGCTGTCTATATCTACCTGTTTAATTACCTGCATGCTGCCGGCCTCAACAGATTTCTTAAAATCTATATAAGTAAAGCGCCATTTGCGGCCTTCAATTTGATTTTGTATCAATATTAAAACACCCTTGTTTGCAACCCAATGCAGGTTTTGTACCCATGGCGTGCAGGTGATTTTTTTGAACAGCACACCAGGCTCTGATGTTTTGCTGCAATGCGCCAACTTTTCGGGGTCGTATAGCCTAACCTCGTTGCCTTTGTCGCCATAGTCGGCAGTGGCTACATACCATTTGTTGTTATATTTAACATACTCAGGGCGTGTGCCTTGTATGCAGGCGTCATCATCAATAGTACTGATTAGATTGCCGTCAAGCGTACCGGTCTTTTGCAGTCCGGGCCAGTTAACCTGGTAAATAACCGCCTTCCATTGGGTACCCTCTTTATTCAAGCGGATAGAATTGCCGATAAAAACTTTATCGCTGCCATTGTACGCAATGCCGGTGGGGTGGCCTATCACATCCTGTCCGTTTTGTGTAAGCTTATACTCTTTGTTGATATAAACCAGGCTATCCTTTTCCCATTTAAATTCACGGATCATTCCCACCTCACGGTCGCCGTAAAGGAAAATGCGACCGTTTTGGTTTGATGCTCCCTGGCAGGCACCTAAAGAGTCAACAGTTGTTTCGCGCACAAGGGTGGTATCAATCTCTTTTACTATAATGGCAGATGACAATCCGGCGATAAGTAATGCGGCAGCGAGGGTAGTTTTCATGTTTTTTAAGGATCCATTGGCTCGTCGGCATCAATTTGCAGTGAGCCGATAAGCGGGTAAAATTCAAGCGATGTTTCAGATAAGCGTTTGCCTAATTTGTAGGGAAGATATTTAAGCTCCTGTATGCAGCGCTTATCCATTTTTTCAATAAAATCGTTCTGATATTTATCAGTTACTATCAATCCCGGTTTTTCAAATGGGATACCGTAGCGGAAAATCAGTCTGGCATCGTTGCGTAGGTTGGTAGTAGTATGGCGGGCATGTGGTTCAATAATAACCGCGCTGGCGGGCAGGTGTAGTGTATTGATCATAAACTTACGCATCTCAACCGCCTCGTTGTTGTGGGTCTTAAACGGATGCACATTACCTCCAGATACTACAACAAACGGTGCTTTGCCTGCAAAGTAGACACGGGCTGCTGTGCGGCAACGTAACATGCCCTCGCCGCTTAGTGGGGTGGTCAAATTATCAGGCCCGGCACCGGGTACCAATATATGGCTGTAAGGGTAATTAGTCCATTTTACTGTTTTAACTTTTAAAACGGCAGGTTTATTTGCGCCATCAGCCATTGGTTCGTAGTCGCCGGCGTTGTTGCGTTCGTTTATCCCAAGGTAGGTGAGGGCGGCGTGTAAAGGCGCTGCAAAGAAACCGTCGGCAGGTTTAACAACGTCGGCAACCTCGGCAGCAGCATCGTACATTAAAGTATAGTAGGCTTTTTTATGTACATCAAAACTGATGGAATCTATTTGTGGATAATTTGGCTTTTTGCCCTCAGCATACACCCCAATAGTGAAGTTTACGGCAGATGCATCCTGTTGCCAGGCTTTTACCAAAAGCTTTTCGGGGGATTCATCTTTATAAAGATTGTAGCATCCCGAGGGAATCAAATGCAGTTTTACCAGTTTATCTAAAGCATTGCCGGGTTTGTACAAGGCTGCGAAACGGCGGCTCACCAAGTCAATATCCTCATCGCTGAATTTTAGAGCAGCGGGCAAACACAAACCATCGTTACAGGTCTTCATGGCGTTTTGCAATGCGGCAAGTTTGGCTTTTGATAGCGCGGCCAGTTCGGCGTCTGCATTTAATAAAGCTTTGGTTTGTTTATCATTCTCAAGCAAGGTTAGCAAATAGTAGTTTTTGCTCTCTACCCAATTGTTCCCAACCAGTTTGTAGGCCGGAGAAGCGCCGTAGAACTGTGCTTTGGCATTAAAGCTCAATACAACTATCGATACGAATAGTATAAGTTTTTTCACGTGCAAATGAATTGGGGCAAAAGTAATCCAGCCTTGGTTAAGGAAATGTTATGGCTGAATTAACATGCTATTGTGTAATACAGTTGTTACGGTTTAGAGGGCCGTTCAAATTAAAAGGGGAGGAGGTGTTACATAAACTTTCCCAAAAGGAAGCCAATGATGAGCGCCACTACTGCAGCTGCCCAGCTGATATAAAGCTTTAATTGCGACTGGCTAATGGTTTTCTCCAGATCGCGGATGCGCGATTCGTTAGATAACTTCAGGTTTTGCAAACGCATATTCTGTTGCTGCAATTTGGCTAATGTGCCGCCTACTTCAACTGGCTTTTGCTGTTCTTTGTGATAAAGCGCTAAAAACCCGCCCGATTTTAAGAGTTTTTCGCCTTTTGGCTTCAATATTACTTTTTGAGGAATATCGTAAGGGCCATGCTCGCCGGTTACTTTAATCAGTCCTTCGCGCAGCAAGATCTGGATCATGGCGAATGCTGCGGCTTCGTCACCATCAAACAGGATCATCACCTGGTCGCGGGTTAGGCTATCCGGAACGCCAAAAGCTTCCAGTAGGGCATCAAGCATCTCGCACTCAAATTCGTTCAGATCGGTCATCGGCGCTAATTTCGTAATATTTCTGGATTGATAGGTATAATTTTATAAACGGGTAATTGCGAAGCCTCACCCTGCCCTGTCCAAAGGAGAGGGTTCGAATGATCTTTTTTTAAGTCCTCTCCATTGGAGAGGATTTAGGTGAGGCTTTCTTCGACTTTAACAAAAAGATTACTCGCAACCTTTAGCATCATAAGCATAAAAAACTAAATTTGCTGCCCTAAAACACACTATCATTATGAGTTTCAGAACCGAACATGATACCATGGGTGCGGTACAGGTACCGGCCGATAAATACTGGGGCGCGCAAACCGAGCGCTCGCGCAATAATTTTAAAATCGGCCCGGAAGCCTCGATGCCGAAAGAGATCATCGAAGCTTTTGCTTACCTGAAAAAGGCTGCAGCATATACCAATACCGATCTTGGCGTTCTGCCTGCCGAAAAACGCGACCTGATTGGCCAGGTATGTGACGAGATATTAACCGGTGCTTTAGACAGCGAATTCCCGCTGGTGATATGGCAAACAGGCTCGGGCACGCAATCAAACATGAACGTGAACGAGGTAGTTGCCAACCGAGCACACGTACTGCAAGGCAATAAACTGGGCGAGGGCAAAACCTTCATCCACCCGAATGATGACGTGAACAAATCACAATCATCAAACGATACTTACCCAACCGCTATGCACATTGCTGCATACAAAATATTGATTGACGTTACCATCCCCGGCGTTGAAAAACTGCGCGATACCCTACAGGCAAAATCTGAAGCGTTTAAAAGCGTTGTAAAAATCGGTCGTACCCACCTGATGGATGCTACGCCGCTTACCTTAGGTCAGGAGTTTTCTGGTTACGTGTCGCAACTGAACCATGGTCTTAAAGCCTTACGCAATACTTTAGATCACCTGAGCGAACTTGCGCTTGGTGGTACTGCGGTTGGTACGGGTATCAATACCCCTAAAGGCTATGATGTTAAGGTTGCCGAATACATTGCTAAATTCACTAATCTGCCGTTTATTACTGCTGAGAATAAATTTGAAGCTTTAGCGGCACACGATGCCATTGTAGAAAGCCATGGTGCTTTGAAGCAAATTGCGGTATCATTAATGAAAATAGCTAACGATATCCGTATGCTGGCTTCTGGTCCGCGTTCTGGTATCGGTGAGATCCATATTCCTGATAACGAGCCGGGCTCATCAATTATGCCGGGTAAAGTTAACCCAACCCAAAACGAAGCCGTAACGATGGTTGCTGCACAGGTAATGGGTAATGATGTAGCTATTTCTATCGGCGGATCAAACGGACATTACGAGCTGAACGTGTTTAAACCGGTTATGGCTGCAAACTTCCTGCAATCGGCCCGTTTAATTGGTGATGCGTGTGTGTCTTTCACAGATCATTGTGCTGCCGGCATCGAGCCAAATTACGAGGGTATCAAAAAACACCTTGAAAACTCGTTAATGCTGGTTACTGCGCTTAACCCGCACATAGGTTATGATAACGCGGCTAAAATTGCAAAAACTGCATTGAAAGAAGGTACATCATTACGCGAAGCCGCTATTGGCCTTGGTTTGCTTACCAACGAGCAGTTTGACCAATGGGTACGCCCCGAAGATATGATAGGCAGCTTGAAGTAGTAAGCCTCACCCCAAACCCCTCTCCTGAAGGAGAGGGGCTTTTTTGTTTATATGAGTAAAATTTCCACCTCAAAGTTTAGCAAAAATGTCATGGTGAGCCTGTCGAACCATTGTGGGCGAAGCCAGCGCGCAACCCTTCGACAAGCTCAGGGTGACAGGCCTTTTCTTAAACTTTTAACAATTGTGTTGCTGCTGACTGCAAACTGCATGCTGCAAACTGGCTGCCGGTTCAACCCCAATACCCAAACACCCGGGCAGGCTTACCTACAGGGCGAGTGGAAGCAGGATAGTGTAACAATGCAGCAACAGTTGGTTAATTATTCTTTATATAACCTTAAGTTTAACTGCGATTCGTTTTTTGTGCGGATAAATACTTTCAGCAAGGTTAACGCCGGATCTGATAGCTGTATGCAAAGCGGCCGTTGGGCAGAATACGCTAAAGGTGTCTATGAGCAAAAGAATGATACCCTGCACGTGCGCGGTATATTTTGTAACCCCGATTACAGTTACAAAGACCCAACCGGTTGCCTGCGAAGCGGCGTGTATGAGGAGTATTTTAAAGTGAAAGCAAAAACAGATTCGGTAGTTGAGTTGAGCCCTACATCGGGCGTAATACCGATTGATCTGAAACTGATAAAGAGAACAACTTGTAATCCCAAACCACTGTAAATAAACAGATGAAACTTAATTTAATAAAACGTATCGTATTAGGCCTGTCAATGCTATACCTGCCGCTGCAGAGCATGGCATGGGGAGCCAACGGTCACCGCATATGCGGACAAATAGCCGACAGCTATCTAACCCCTAAAGCCCGCAAGGCTGTACAAGCCATCCTTGGCACCGAGTCTATCGCCATTACCAGCAACTGGGCCGATTTTGTAAAATCAGACCCGAAATATGGCTATCTGTATAACTGGCATTTCATAAACATAGAAAAGGAAGTGACAGATGCAGAAATGAAAGAACTTTTGAAAAAAGACACTACTGCTGATGCTTACACCAAGATAAATTACCTTGTAGGCGAATTAAAGAAAAAAACGATCAGCAAAGATGCAAAATTGCTTGCATTGCGTATGCTGATACATATTGTTGAAGATATTCATCAGCCCTTACATACCGGCCATTTTAGCGATAAAGGTGGTAATGATGTGAAATTAACCTGGTTTAACAACCCAACCAATCTGCACTCGGTTTGGGATAGCCAGCTGATAGATTTTCAGCAATTGAGCTATACTGAATATACTGCGTGGATCAACCATACTACCCTTGCGCAGCGTACAGAGTGGCAAAAGGCCCCGCTCAGTCAATGGTTATTGGAATCGAACCACCTGGCTGCAAAAATTTACGATAGTGCTAAAGACGGTGATAAACTTAATGTTTATCGTTATAACTATGACTACATCGGCATTTTAAACCAGCAGTTGCTAAAAGGAGGCGTAAGACTTGCCGGACTGCTTAATCAGATCTTCGGATAATATTAAAATGTTTATACATAAAAAAGGAGAGCCAAATTTGGCTCTCCTTTTTTATGTATAGGCTTTACCAGATCTTTACCCTTTTATCAGGGTCAATCCACATCTTATCACCCTTCTTAATTCCAAACGCTTCGTAAAATTCAGGCACATCGCTAAACGGCCCGTTCACACGCAGGAAATTTGGCGAGTGTACATCGGTAAGTATTTGATTAGAGATGGTTTCTTTACGGCTATGGCCCAACCAGCCCAAAGAATAACCCAAAAAGTAACGCTGAATAGGTGTTAATCCATTAATGGTTTTACCTTCTTTATATTGTTTGGTCTTTTTAAATGCGTCAAGGCCTATAACTATCCCTCCCAGGTCTGCAATGTTTTCGCCAAGGGTGGCTTTGCCGTTAACGTGCAGATCATTAACCTGGTAGCCGTTAAATTGCTTAACCAACATATCTGCACGGCTGGTAAATTTGGCAGAGTCTTGCGGTGTCCACCATGGTTTCAGGTTGCCCTTTTCATCAAACTGGCGGCCTTCATCGTCAAAACCGTGGGTTATCTCGTGGCCAATGGTTGATGCCGCGCCATAGCCATAAACTACCGCATCGTCAATCTTATCATCGGCTGTGCCGGGTACCGTAAATATGGCGGCAGGTAGTACGATTTCATTATTTGAGGGATTGTAATAGGCATTATATGTTTGCGGAGTCATGCCCCATTCAGTGCGATCAACCGGTTTGCCAAGCTTGCTTGCGTTAAACTTACGGTCAAACTTGGCGCTGTTCATGATATTTTGCACATATTTTTGCTTATCGATATCAAGGCCAGAGTAATCTCTCCAATGATCAGGATAACCTACCTTCGGATAAACCTTCGCCAATTTCTCATAAGCGCGTTTTTTTGTGGCGGCACTCATCCAGTCCAGTTTATCAATATGTTCTTTAAAGGATGTGCGTACGGCTTCAACCATATCCTCGTAACGTTTCTTGGTTTTCTCAGGGAAGTATTCTTTCACAAATATCTGTCCTAAAACTTCACCCATTACGTTTTCCTCTATATCCAATACGCGTTTCCAACGAGGTAATTGTTCTTTCCTGCCGGATATCACCGTACCGTAAAATCGGAAATTTTCATCAGCCACTGTTTTGTTCAAATACGGACTAAACTCTTCCAATAAATTCTTGCGCAAATAATTCTTCCAGTCATCGAGGCTAAATTTAGTAAGAGCCGTGTTCACCGCGCGCAGGTACTCCGGTTGCCCAACAATAACCGAATCTACTTTTTCATAATAGGCATTATTAAAAGTGGTTTTCCAATCTACCAATGGCGAAAGCTTGCTTAAGCCTACCAAAGGCATTTTGTTGTAGTTATGATAGGGATCGCGCAGGTTCTCTAACGTTCTTGAGCTATCGGCCAGGAACTTCTCCAGATTATAGGTTTGCCCGGCAGCTTTTTTAGCCGCATCATCATTATTGCCTAAAAATTTAAATAAAGCTGGCAGATGCTTTTGCTGATAGTCATTACGTACTGCGGCCGTGTGCTCATCATTCTTAAAATAATAATCGCGATTTGGTAGGCCAATGCCGGTTTGGTAAAGCTGCAGCATGATCTTTTCGCTGTTGCGCTCATCCTGCCCGGCGTAGGCACCTATAGGGGTATTAACACCTATAGTGAGCAGGTCGGCAAACTCATCTACCAATGATTTTGTATCATGTATGGCATCTATCTTAGCCAGCTGCCCTTTAAGTGGAGATAAACCAAGTTTTTCGATGTTAACAGTGTCCATGCCGCTATAATAAAAGTCGCCAATTTTTTGCGTGTTACTGCCCTTGGCAGCGTTGGCTTTCATGGCTTCTTCATTTATCTTAAGCATCTTGTTGCGCAGGTCTTCCTGTACCAGATTAAATATGCTCCACGCTGAGTAGGCGGCCGGGATAGGGTTTTTCTTTAGCCAGGCTCCGTTTGCGTACTTAAAAAAATCGTCGCCGGGCTTTGCGCTTTTATCGATGTTATTGATCAGCACATCATTTTCCTCGTAAGTTTTTTGCTCGTCTTTACAGGCGCCAAGCAACACCACCGTCATCGCTACGCCGGTGATAAGCCTCATTGTGTTCATTTTTATAGTCATAAAGGTGCTTTGTATTAAATTAAATACATCGGGTGTATGGAAAAATAGATAGGTCTTGATAAATATACACCTATTTTGATGATGATTTTTCTTCGCATAAAATCATTTAAAAATAATAACATGTTTGTTACAAAATTAAAAACTGCGTGATTTTACGTGGTTTTCGATTGTCGATAATTTATGTTTAAACAGTTAAAGTCATCATAACTCGTTAATTTTCAATAAAATCGAAATAAGCAAAGAAAAAAATCAATCTCTTACTCCAAATGGGAATGTATATTCTGCATTTGCTCTACTGTTATTGGCAAGGCCATTTTTTGTTTATGGCTTGGTGTTTGCTAATTCCTAACCGGTCCTGCATACATCTTTGAAAAATATTTCATCTACCTATGAAAAATTTCTTTGAGTAAAGGGGCTTTACTTTGAATTCTCAGGCGCCCAAGTTGAGATGAACATGTTCTTTTATTTTGGGTTTAATCAATAGTTTAAATTAATTAGGGGAAAAGGGAGCTTCAAAAGAGCTCTCTTTTTTTGTTTGCACCTTTTTGCTATGCATGCATAATACTATATTTACAATATGCATTTCCAATTATCAGAAGAACAGCAGATGACACGCCAGGCAGCGCGTGATTTTGCACAAAATGAACTTAAACCCGGAGTTATTGAGCGCGACGAGCATCAGAAATTTCCTGCGGAACAAATAAAGAAACTCGGCGAGCTTGGTTTTATGGGCATGATGGTATCTCCAGAGTACGGCGGCAGCGGTATGGATGCAATTTCGTATTCGCTGGTGATGGAAGAATTGTCAAAGGTTGATGCATCAGCATCTGTGGTAGTATCGGTAAATAACTCTTTAGTATGTTATGGATTGGAAAAATATGGAACTGAAGAGCAGAAGCAAAAATATTTGGTTCCGCTCGCTACCGGGCAGGTGATAGGTGCTTTTTGTTTGAGCGAACCCGAAGCCGGTTCTGATGCTACATCGCAACGTACTACGGCAATTGATATGGGCGACTACTATTTGCTTAACGGTACCAAGAACTGGATCACCAATGGTAACTCAGCATCAACCTACATCGTTATGGCCCAAACTGATGCCAGTAAAAAGCATCATGGTATTAATGCGTTGATAGTAGAAAAAGGTATGGAAGGGTTCACTATTGGCCCTAAAGAGAATAAAATGGGAATTCGCGGATCCGATACGCACTCCCTGATGTTTACCGATGTTAAAATACCAAAAGCCAACCGCATTGGCGACGAAGGCTTTGGTTTTAAATTCGCAATGGCGACGCTGGAAGGCGGGCGGATAGGTATTGCATCCCAGGCTTTGGGGATTGCCGCCGGCGCTTACGAGCTTTCGGTGCAATACGCAAAAGAGCGACAGGCATTTGGCAAGCCGCTTGCCGATCTGCAAGCCATCCAGTTTAAACTTGCCGATATGGCTACCGAGATAGATGCAGCCCGTTTGCTTTGCCATCGTGCAGCCTGGTTAAAAGACAACGGATTGCCGTATGCACAGGCGGCATCGATGGCAAAATTGTTTGCCTCAGAAACCGCCATGCGTACTGCTGTCGAAGCTGTACAGATACACGGTGGTTATGGCTATGTTAAAGAATACCATGTAGAGCGTTTAATGCGCGATGCAAAGATCACCCAGATCTATGAGGGTACATCAGAAATTCAGCGCATTGTAATATCGCGCGGAGTGTTAAAATAGTTTGCCTGATTTTGCTACTTTTGCAAAGTCGACTAATTTTATAGACTTTACAAAATGTTCAAAAAGATATTCAGCAGCGCGGTACTTGTTGCCGCGCTTTTTCAAATAAGCACCGCACAAACAAAACTGCAAACCGGCATCTGGAGAGGTGTTCTCAAAACTGCATCAGCTAACGAGATTCCGTTCAATTTCGATGTAGCTACGTCAGGCGGTAAGCAGGAGCTTTACATTATTAATAGTACGGAGCGTTTTAAGGTAACAGATATTAGTACCAAAGCTGATTCAGTGTTTATTAAGATGCCGCTGTTTGATTCGGAGTTTAAACTGAAACACAACGGTAAACAGCTAACCGGCCAATACATTAAACACCTTGCTGATAAAGATGTGCCGATGGAGTTTACCGCAACTCCCGGCCAGAAATGGCGCTTCTTTGAACAGCCTGTCAAAACGGATAAAGGTGTAGAAGGACGCTGGTCGGCCATAATGGGAGAGGGCGATGGCCGCGATACCACGGTTGGCGAGTTTAAGCAAGTTGGCCAGAAAGTTACCGGTACGTTCTTGACCACTACCGGCGATTACCGCTTTCTTGAAGGTACTGTAAACGGCGATAGCCTGTATTTATCCTGCTTTGATGGTGGGCACGCTTTCCTTTTCACTGCTAAGGTTGCCGATAACAATACCATTACCGATGGTAAATTTTTCTCGGGCTTAACCGGTAAAGATGTGTGGACCGCTGTTAAGGATGAGAACGCCAAACTGCCTGATGCATACTCACTATCGGCATTAAAACCAGGCTATAAAAAAATCGACTTTACATTTAAAGACCTTAATGGTAAACCGGTTTCATTGAACGATGCCCAATTTAAAAACAAGGTAGTTATCATCCAGATAATGGGATCATGGTGCCCAAACTGTATGGATGAGACGGCCTATATGGTTAACTATTATAAAAAATATCAGAAGCGCGGTGTTGAAGTTGTCGGTTTGGCTTATGAGCGCACTACTGATTTCGCCAGATCACAACGTGCAGTAAACCAGATCAAGAGCCGATTTAATGTTCCGTATCCGCTGCTGATAACCGGTTATACAAGTAATAAGGTAGAAACTGCCAAAAGCCTGCCTGCATTAACCAAAGTGGTCGGTTTTCCAACAACCATCATCATTGATAAAAAAGGTGATGTGCGTAAGATCCATACCGGGTTTAATGGCCCCGGTACCGGCGAACACTACACTGAATTTATTGCCGAGTTTGAAAAACTGACAGACGATCTGCTGGCCGAAAAGTAAGCCATTTAACAGTAAAACAAATACCCTTGTAAGGTTGTAGTAGCTATCAACTTATACCTTGTGGTGCATTTAACGCCGGGTTAAATAAATTATATGTTCCCGCGCTACAAGGTGCTTTTTGTAACATTGCAGAAAATCTGATACTTGACAGCCGCTGCCAAAAAGATACTCTCGTACCTGCTTAAAGCATCTATACTTGTTTTAACGGTTTTGTTCGTTTATAATAAACTGCTTACTAAGAACGATAGTTTGCTGCAGTTTAAGCAACTAACATCGGCTATTAGCCGAAACCAGGTTATTTATACCATGACTGCAGTTGTGCTGTTAATGGTTGTGAACTGGCTTTTGGAGAGCTTTAAGTGGCAGTATCTCGCAAAAAAGCTTACCCCAATTTCTATTTGGCAAGCGGTTGAAGCCGTTTTCTGTGGCTTAACCTGGGCTATATTTACCCCCAATCGTATCGGCGAGTATGGAGGGCGGGTAATGTTTTTGCCCAATCGTAAACGGATACATGGTGTGTTTGCCATGGCCGTGGGCGCGTTTGCACAAAATGTGATCACTAACCTGGTGGGCATACTGGCTACGCTTTGGTTTATCTATAATTTTTTGAACTGGAATATCTGGCTTTTTTTAGGCGTAGCAGTTTTATCTATTGCGTTTTTAATGCTGTTCCTGATGTTGTATTTCAATATCAGCACATTGGTAAGTTGGTTGGATAAGGTAAGTTTCCTGAAAAAGTACCGGCGCTTTTTTGATATTATGGGTCGGTATGATAAACGTGAGCTGTTTAGTGTATTTGGCTACAGCCTGGCGCGTTTTTTCGTGTTCTCTTTTCAGTATTACCTGGTAATTGATTTGCTGCTACCCGGGCTGCCATTCTTCAGCATGATGATGACGGTATTGGTGTTTCTCTTTATCCAATCAGCCATGCCATCGCTTGATCTTTTAGATATCGGTGTGAGGAGTTTTACAGCCATGCACTTATTTTTGTATATAACCAATCAGCAAATCGCTATTATTGCAGCGGTATCATCTATCTGGCTAATCAACCTGATCATACCCGCCATTATCGGTTCTGTATTTGTATTTAAATTGAGATTCTTTGATCGTACTGCATAGCACTGTTTCCTTATTGCTTACGGGTTTGTATCTGTTTGTGGTAGCTTATCTTATAAAGGGATGGGCGGCACTAAAACGCAGCAAACTTAATGACGCCCCGTTAGCTACTTCTGTAACCATATTGATAGCCGCCCGTAATGAGGCCGAGCGTATTCATCTAACCATTGAAGATATTCTGGCTCAGGATTATCCAAAACATCTTACGGAGATCATCATTGTAGACGACCATTCTACCGATGACACCGCCAATATCATCCGCAGTTTTGCCGACCGTGGCGTACAATTGCTGCAGCTAAATGAAGATAAACCACTTAACTCGTACAAAAAGAAAGCAATCGCAGAAGCCATTGCGCACTCAAACGGCGAACTGATGGTTTGTACCGATGCCGATTGCCGAATGGACAGCAAATGGCTATCAACCATTGTAGCATACTATGAAATAAACGAGCCGGTTATGATCTCATCACCGGTGACCTACTTTGAAGAGACCTCGTTATTTGAACGCTTGCAGACATTGGAGTTTAGTTACCTGATTGGCATTGGTGCCGCGTTTATTGGTAACGGCCGTGCATCAACATGCAACGGTGCTAATTTTGCCTACCGTAAAGATGTATTTTACGAAGTTGGCGGCTTTAAAGGTATTGATGATCTGGCATCAGGCGATGATGAGTTGCTGCTGCAAAAAGTGGCCGAAGTTTATCCGCACCGGATAGGGTTTTTAAAAAACCGCGATGCCGTGGTTTATACCCACGCTAAACATACCCTTAAAGAATTTTTGCAGCAAAGGCGTAGATGGGCATCAAAATCTACCCGTTATAAAGATAAGAAAGTTGTTGCCCTGGCAGTTTGCATATGGTTGTTTAATTTGTCATTGCTTATGAATGCCTGCCTCGGCTTTTTCAATATCAATTACCTGATATTGTTTCTGATCCAATTTTTATTAAAGTATTTGATAGAGTTGGCATTTCTTTTACCTATCACTTCTTTTTTTAAGCGATCAGGCTTGGTTTCGTTGCTTATTATCTTGGGCCCAATACATATTTTGTATTTTGTTTATGTGGGATTATTAGGCAATACACGCAGATATGCATGGAAGGGGAGAGTTGTTCGTTAAATTTTTAAACAGGTAAGTTGTAGCGTTATTTTAAAAAATGGGGTTTTACACTTTCTAAAACATATTAATTAACTATTTTAGACAGCGTATTAGCAAAAATGTTAAACTACCAGGAAAGCTCGGGTGAAGATGAACTCATCAGACTGCTGTTAAAAAGGCAGTCGGAGTTGAACTCCTTATTGGAGGTAACTCGTGCTATCAATAAAAATACGCCTACAACCACACTTTTTCAGATGCTTGAAGTGATCCTGAAAAACTACCTTCAGATAGGTAAATTCAGGTTCATGATCGAAAAAAATGGCAGTTTCACCTGCATTGCCAAATATGGCGGCGTAATTGAATCTCCTGTTGTATTAAACAATACCTGGCAATACTTAAGCAAGTACAGGGCACCAACCCCGCTGCAAGATCATACAGATAAAACGTTAAACACGTATAATTATTTTATTCCAATCTATCATAAAAACAGAGCGTTAGCTTTTGCCCTCATTGGTGATTTTGACACTTCGGGCAATATGCTTAGTAATGATCTTACGTTTATCCAAACGCTTATCAACGTTATTGTGGTTGCGCTGGAGAATAAGCGCTTGTTCCGCGAGCGTTTGCAGGCCGAACGCTTTCAGCGTGAAATGGAGCTGGCAGTTGAAGTGCAAAACATGCTTGTACCCATGCGCGAGCATAAGGAAGACACCGTTGAGGTAGATGCTAAATATTTACCTCACCAGGATATCGGTGGCGATTATTTTGATTTCTTTCGACTTAACGAAAACGAGTTTATGTGGTGCGTTGCCGATGTATCAGGTAAGGGAATTTCAGCAGCTTTGCTGATGGCCAACTTTCAGGCCAGCCTGCATGGATTGGTTGCCATTGAAGATGACTTGGCAACGGTTGTTGAGCGGCTCAATAAAATAGTCGTGCGTAACACCAAGGGCGAACGGTTTATTACGCTGTTCCTGGCCAAGTACAACGAACGTACCCGCAGGCTGTGCTATGTTAACGCAGGCCATAATCCAACCATTTTATACGCAGAAGGTGGTGCAATACCCCTGAGGTTAGGCACTACAATGATCGGTGCCTTTGACGACCTTCCTTTTTTAAACGAAGGCGAGGTAGATGTTGAACCGGGAAGTTTATTGTTTAACTACACCGACGGCTTAATGGATCTGGAATCGGCCAACAAGAACTGGAACGAGGACAAAATGATGGAGTACGTGATAGAAAACGGCGAAACTGATCCGGACTCTTTCAATGAGGGTTTAATGAACCACATTAAAAACGTGTTGAAAGGTAAGCCGATTGACGACGTTACGTTGCTTACTCTGCGCATCACCTAAATACTCTATCCGAATAATAAACCAAAAACTTCCTCTATCCGCCCAACCGGCTTCACATCTATGGTGTAGCGCGACAGATCTAATTTGCCTTTATCTTTCGCTGCCGATGGCATGTTGTATTTGGATATAAAAATCTGTTCGAAGCCTAATTTTTGCGCTTCGGCTATGCGTTGTTCTACACGGTTCACAGCTCGGATCTCACCCGACAGACCTATCTCACCCGCAAAGCAAACTTTGGCCGAGATGGGAATATCTTCATGCGATGAAATGATAGCAGCCGCCAAACCCAGGTCAATAGCCGGGTCTTCTACGCGGATACCGCCGGTAATATTCAGAAACACATCTTTAGCACCCAGGCGGAACCCACAACGTTTCTCCAGCACGGCCAGCAGCATGCTCATGCGTTTGGTATCAAAGCCTGTTGCAGTACGTTGTGGCGTGCCATAGGGCGATGCGCTCACCAATGCCTGGGTCTCAATCAGCATGGGCCTCATGCCCTCTAAAGTGGCCGAGATGGTGATGCCGCTTAAGCCATCCTCACGTTGCGATAATAATATCTCTGACGGGTTAGAAACCTCGCGCAAGCCCTCTCCAAGCATCTCATAGATACCCAATTCAGAAGACGAGCCGAAACGGTTTTTGATAGTCCGTAGGATGCGATAAACATGGTGCCTGTCGCCTTCAAATTGTAAAACGGTATCTACCATGTGCTCCAATATTTTGGGGCCGGCTATCATGCCATCCTTAGTGATGTGGCCTATCAGGAAAACGGGGGTAGAAGTCTCCTTTGCAAAGCGCAACAACTCCGCCGTGCACTCCCTTACTTGCGATACACTTCCCGGCGTTGATTCTACATGCGCCGAGTGAAGTGTTTGTATCGAATCTATCACCAGCACATCAGGCTGCAGTTCTTCTATCTGCTTAAATATGTTCTGGGTAGAGGTTTCGGTAAGTATGTAGCATCCTTTTTCGCCCTCAGATTTTTGACTTTTAACTTTTGACTTTTGACTTTCCTCTAACCTTTCCGCCCTCATCTTTATCTGGTGGTCACTTTCCTCGCCTGATACGTAAAGCACCTTCACAGTGGGCATATTCAAGGCCAGCTGCAACATCAGTGTCGATTTACCAATACCGGGCTCGCCGCCTATAAGTACTAATGAACCCGCAACAATACCACCGCCTAAAACACGGTTAAATTCCTTATCAGGCGTAAGTAAGCGATGTTCTTCCTTAAAGGTGATATCTGCTACCTCAACCGGCTTATTAGCGCGCTGCATAGATGTGGACGCGCTGTTGGTTTTCCAATTTGGCACACTCGCATTGCCTTTCTCCAGTATTTCTTCAACAAAAGTATTCCACTGCTGACAGCTTGGGCATTTACCCAGCCACTTAGGTGATTCGTAGCCACAGCTTTGGCAGAAATAAGCGATTTTGGTTTTAGCCATTGTTTGGATGTGCAGATATTTTGCCAATAAAATTAGCAAAAATAATCGAATTTACCATCCTTCACGTCGTGCCGAATTTAGTCAGCATCCAATCTCTCTGCTGGCGCACGCGTGTCGCGTGTGCCATAGCCGGGTATATCAATTTTACTAAACTTGAGGCACACGCGACACGCGTGCGCCAGCGAGAGGTGCACAAACAAAAAGAGCAGCCATTTCTAAAACAGCGGCTCTTTCCTTCATCTGCATATAAGCAGTCTGCACATCTGTCCACACGCGTGCGCCAACAATAAGTACAAGTTTATTATTATTGAATATGCTTGTATTTTAGAAACACAGTCTGTTTACTATGTTTAGTCTGTATCAGGGCTACCTGATTCATTGATATTGTCAAAAGTAAATACCTTTCCAAATACGCCAATCCCAATTATTTTAGAATCACCTTTCCAGCGCCCTTTTGTAAGTGAAAAGAACAGATAGTTATCGCTGCTAACCAAATCAGTATTAACCATAGCCCATCCCGGTCCGCCGTGCTTTCGAGCATCTTTGTGCAAATATTCCGTAAGTTCTTTTTTAACTGATTCTTTGTGTTTTAACTGATTTGGATTGGTCAATACAGCGATAACTAAGATAACAGCAACTATAAGGAGTGTGACCCGACTTTTCTTCATTTTTATTTGGGTTAGGTTCTTAAGTATTAAATTAAAGAAAATCAGGCACAAACCAAAAAGAGCAGCCATTTCTAAAACGGCTGCTCTTCCCTTCATCTGCACTCCCGATAGCAATCGGGATGCACATCTATCATAGCTTTATTTCTTCGTCCTTACTTGAGAAAAACCTGAACTCGGTTATCTGGTAAGCCGGATTGCTTTTTACCTTTATCCATTGGCCATATTTGAAATACCACTTCATCTGGCGGTTGAACATGCCTTTTTTGATATAAGCTTCAATGTACGGGTGTACACAAAGCGTAATATTTTTCTCGTTCTGCTCTTCAAGAATGTAATTGAAATTGTTTTCAATATCATCCAAAAGCAAAATGGTTGGCCTTATGGTGCCGGTACCATTACAAGTTGGGCAAACCTCACTGGTAACAATATTCATTTCGGGGCGCACGCGCTGGCGTGTTATCTGCACTAAACCAAATTTGCTTGGTGGCAAAATGGTGTGCTTAGCCCTGTCATGGCTCATTTCGGCCTTTAAATAATCAAAAAGCTCTTTACGGTTGGTAGGCTTGTGCATGTCAATAAAATCGACGACAACAATACCACCCATATCGCGCAGGCGCAGCTGACGTGCAATTTCGCGCGCAGCCTCTTTATTCACCTGGAAAGCATTCTCTTCCTGGTTCTCTTTATTGGCAGTACGGTTACCACTGTTTACGTCAATAACGTGCAGTGCTTCGGTATGCTCAATTACCAGGTAAGCGCCACCGGCAAGGTTAACAGTTTTGCCAAAGGCAGATTTGATCTGTTTCTCGATACCATGGTGCTCAAATATTACTTCCTTATGCTTGTGCAGGCGTACAATGTTCTCCATCTCCGGAGAGATCTCGTGGATATATGATTTCACCTCTTCATACATACTCTGCTCGTTCACATAAATATGCTGAAAATCGGGGTTCAAAATATCCCGCAGGATAGTAGATGTACGGCCAATTTCGCCCAAGATCTTCTTCGAAGGTTCGGTGCTGTGCAGCTTGGTCGCAAAGGTTTCCCATTTAGAGATAAGGTCTAACAGGTCCTTTTGCAGTTCCTGTACACCTTTGCCCTCAGATACGGTGCGAATGATCACACCGAAATTTTTGGGCTTAATGCTTTCAACCACCTTACGCAGGCGGTTGCGTTCCGTGTTGCTTTTGATTTTTTTAGAGATAGATATTACCTCAGAAAAAGGTACCAGTACAACATAACGGCCTGCTATTGACAGGTCGGAACTTAACCTTGGGCCTTTTGTTGAAATAGGCTCTTTGGCTATTTGTACCGGTAAAAGCATTCCTTTAGATAGTACTTCAGAGATCTTGCCGGCCTTATTTATATCGGCCTCAAGCTTAAAGTTATCCAAAAGCTTCGATTGATACCCACCGCTACGTACTTGCTTGGTCAGCTTAATCAGGCTTTGTACCTGAGGGCCAAGATCAAGATAATGCAAAAAGGCGTCCTTCTCGTAACCAACGTCCACAAAAGCAGCATTCAGGCTCGGCATAATTTTTTTAATGCGGCCCATGTATATATCTCCAACAGTATAATTATTGGTGATCTGCTCTTTATGGAGTTCTACAAGTTGTTTATCCTGTAATAGTGCAATAGTAGCCCCGTTGGGGGATGAATCGATAATTAATTCTTTTATCAATTGCTACTCCATTTCTTAAGCGGCGCAAGCATATAACTGCGCCGCAAGTTAATAAGTGGATAAAACACACAGAAAAATCCCGCACACGGGCGGGATATAAGCTTACTATATAAAGAAGCTTATTTCTTTTTATGTCTGTTTTTTCTTAAACGCTTTTTGCGCTTGTGGGTAGCCATTTTATGTCTCTTACGTTTTTTACCGCTTGGCATAGTAATAATTTTTTTATGTGATCAATTTATTTTTTTAATTCCTTTATGTAGTCATCAATGCGCTGGCCTGCTACAGGGTCGCCCATTAACTCTTTACATTTTTCGTAGGCGGCAATAGCCTCTTCTTTACGGCCAAGTTGCTTATAACTCTCGGCTAAATAGAAGTATGGCTCTACCTCTTCTTTTTGCGCTATCAGGGTTTTAAACCTTTCAACCGCTTTCTCATACTGCCCGCTCTTCATCGAGAACATACCTAAATTAAGTAATGCCTCGTGGTTCTTCGGGTCTTTTTTAACAACCTCAAGCAATAGCGCAATACCTTGCATTGGCATACCGCCACCATTAACATAAGCAGTACCTAAACCTGTTTTTGCTTCCAGGTTATCGGGCTGCAGTTGGTTGGCATGGGTAAAAGCCTCTGTGGCATTTGCTATATAAGTACTTTGTGCCGATGTATCCTGCGTTAGCTTGTAAGCTGTGTTAAAACGTGTACCTGCAGCGATCCAATCTGCCGGGTCATTGCTCTTGCGGGCAATATCCAGGTAGTAGAAACCTGCCGGTGCTGCCTGGTTAAAGTCGTCCCATACTTTGGCTAATTGCTTTTGTATTGGGCCTTTATCTACCTCGGCTGCAGTTTTTAACTTGTTTTCAAGAACACTTATTTGCTGCTGCGCAGCCGGGTTTAAACCCGCCCTTGCCGTAGCCGATACCGCATCAATGCTAAGGGTAGCCTTAGGCTTTGCTGCAGGCATTTTAGCACTTGCCTGTGCTGTTGGTTTCGGTTTTAAAAAACCTTTAACGGGTAACGAATACAAATAGCCCATAACAGCAATAACTGCTACTGTAACTACTATTTGTTTCGTTTTCATACCTTATTATTTGCTTGCTTTGGCAGATTTGTTACCTGTTTTTACTTTTTCAACAAAAGTTTTTGCCGGTTTAAAGCTTGGTACAAAATGCTCAGGGATAATAATGGCAGTGTTTTTAGAGATGTTGCGAGCTGTTTTCTTAGCACGTTTTTTTACTACAAAGCTACCGAAACCTCTTACATATACGTTTTCGCCGCCAACCATTGAGGTTTTAACAACTTTGAAAAACGCCTCAACAGTTTCCTGCACGTCCACTTTTTCGATACCTGTTTTAGATGAGATTTCAGCTATAATTTCTGCCTTGGTCATATCCTGTTTTCTTTTATTTAATTGTATAAATACTTAACTGTTTTGGGGTTGCAAAAGTATCGCTTTAAAATTAAAGTTTAAAATAATTGCGGTATTTTTTTTCGAGAGGTGCTTAAAGCGCAATTTAAGCTAACAAATTATGATACAGCGGTGATATACTGTTACTTTGCATAAAATGGATTTTAGCGCTCAATTGATAGCTTGGTATGAGGAGAATAAACGCGACCTGCCATGGCGAAATACCACCGATGCTTATATAATATGGTTATCAGAAATTATACTGCAACAGACCCGTGTTGAGCAGGGTAAGCCCTATTTTTATCGCTTTGCTGAGAGATACCCCACTGTCGCAGATTTTGCCGCAGCATCTGAAGACGAAGTACTTCGCCTTTGGCAAGGACTTGGTTATTACTCGCGCGGCCGCAATATGTTAAAGACTGCCCAACTGGTGCAGGAACAATTTGCCGGTAATTTTCCAACTTCTTATAATGATTTGATCAAACTAAAAGGGATAGGTGAATATACCGCTGCGGCCATTTCATCATTTTCTGCTAATGAGACCAAAGCCGTTGTTGACGGCAACGTTTACCGTGTGCTGGCGAGATATTTTGGCATTGATGAGCCTATTAATTCCCCCAAAGGGAAAAAGATGTTCCAAAAGCTTGCCGATGAAGTGCTGGATGTAAATAGACCAGCACTGCATAACCAGGCAATGATGGAGTTTGGGGCTATGCTTTGCAAACCAAAAAATCCCGCCTGCGGGATATGCCCCGTGCGGTTAGGGTGTGAGGCATTCAAAACTAACGCAACCGCAACTTTACCGGTTAAACTAAAGAACGTAAAAGTCAAACAAAGATTTTTTAACTATTTGTTAATTTTTGATGAGAAAAAGATATTGATGAATAAACGCAGCGACAATGATATTTGGGCAAATATGTACGATCTCCCTCTCATTGAGACCAAAGAATTGTTAGAACCAGTGCAAATTATGGCGCTGCCCGAGATGCAGATTTTCGGGAAAGGCAATACTTTGAAGGATAATTCAGGTATAATCAAGCATATTTTAACGCATCAGAGACTATTTATAAGGTTTTTGATACTTGATAAATTTCCTGAAAAATTGCAGGACGGTTGGTTTTACGCGGATATAGACGACTTGCAGCATTTAGCTATGCCGAAGAGTATTTTTATATTTATAAAAAATATTTTTAATTTCTAAATAATTCTCCGTTAATTTATGGCATGTCTGGAATTAATAAAGTTATACTCGTTGGTCACCTTGGAAAAGACCCCGAAGTAAGACATTTAGAAGGCGGCGTGGCCGTAGCGAGTTTTCCGTTAGCAACCTCAGAAACATTTAATAAAGATGGCCGCAAAGTTGAGCAAACCGAGTGGCACAATATTGTAATGTGGCGCGGATTGGCAGATGTAGCCGCTAAATATTTACAAAAAGGGAAGCTGGTTTATATTGAAGGTAAACTGCGTACGCGCTCGTTTGAAGATAAAGAGGGAATAAAGAAATATACTACCGAAGTTGTCGCTGAGAATTTTACCATGCTTGGCCGCAAAACTGATTTTGAAACCGAAGCTGCTCCGCGTAACAATGGCCGCAGCAATGATACCGGCGATCTAAGCTACGATGCCGACGATCTGCCGTTTTAAGAGCCTATTTTTATAAGTTTATTGTTGTTAAGAGCCGCGGTCAAATAGCCGGGGCTTTTTTGTGTTTGTAACCGGCGCGGGCTTTCAGCTCGTGAAATAACAAATAACATGTTACCAAGCACAATATACTAATTCTGCGAAGCCAAGATTTCCTCATTTATTATTTCGCATATATATTTTCGGCGAACCTTTTGCGCAAAAAAGAAGGCCACAATGCCTGCGGCGAACGGCCACTCCTTATAAATAAATGTCCAATAAATAATGGCGAACTTATAATAAACCATTCAGCAACTAACTTCCATTTTAGATATTTTGCCCGTTCGTTCATTATCAAAAAGTCTATAATTATTAAGGCGATTATGAAACTTGGAAATATAAATATTCCATAAAGAAGAAAATACAGGCTTCCAACAAAGCTTATAGAGATTCTATTGAGCAAATTCTGGTCAT
>JAESTD010000172.1 GCA_016763755.1 Mucilaginibacter sp. | reverse complement strand
TTTTTTGGTATACTGCTCAATGCTTGAGTAGCTTAAACGACCGGTAACGGTTAAACCCGGGGTTACATCATCCAGCTTTTCGGAGATGTCAAACAAGGAGTTGAAATCAGTACGGGTGCTGCGGTCATAACCCCCATTGGCCAGTCTTGCATTGATGGTGCTCAATTGTGATGGTGTATTTTTCCACGAGTTGCTGTTAAACTGCGAGTAGTTGAATGCATAACTGCCGTTAGGGTTTATCAGCGGGGCCGAGAAAGGCGTTACCTTGCTGAAATCGTAGATCTCGCTGAGGATGTTTGCCGTATGCGGCTGGTTGATGATACCAAAGCGCGCACTCAGATCTAACCTGATGGAAAGATTCTTGTTGGCCTTCATATCCAGGTTTGAGCGGAAGTTGTAACGTTTGTAATCGTAATTACTGTTTATCTGGTTCAGCGGGTCAGAGAAATCTCTCAGCAAACCATTCTGGCTCAACATACCGCCCGTAATAAAATACTTTACGTTATTGGTACCGCCCTGCAGATCAAGGTTGGTATTCTGCTGATAGGTATAATTTTTAAGAATTGCCTTGTACCAATTCACATCCGGGTGGCCATAAGGGTCATTCCCGCTTTTAAAAGCAGCGAGATCGGCATCGGTAAAAGATAACTGTCCGTTAGTGATGTTATACGCTTTGTTGTAATTGCTTTCGGCCTCGTTCATCAAAACAGCCGATTCATAGGCATTTAAAAAGTTAGGTATCTTGGTTGGAGATTGCAAACCTGATTCGATACGCAGGTTAACTGCAGGCGGGCCGGCCTTACCACGACGGGTGGTTACAACCAATACGCCGTTTGCGCCCTTTACACCATAAATAGCTGTTGTTGCAGCATCTTTCAGGATGGTAATAGTTTCTATCTCGTTAACGTTTATTTGCTGCAACTGATCAGCTTGGTATTCTACGTCATCCACAATTATTAACGGGGTGTTTGAGCCGTTGATTGAGCTTAAACCGCGGATATAGAAGGTGGCAGCATCTTTACCCGGCTGCCCCGATGTTTGCTGCGAAAAAAAACCCGGCAACCTGCCCGATAAGGTATTTTGCACGTTAGCTGTAGGAACGGTACGTACCTCAGCTGCATTGATCTGCGCAACAGATCCAGTAGAAGTAATACGCTTTTTTGGCTGATAAGCCATAACCACAACCTCGTCCATATCCTGGCTGTTTGATTGCAGGGTGACGTCAAGCACGTTTGATGCGCCTACCTTAACCTCTTGCTGGGTAAAGCCTACATACTTAAAAACAAGCACGTTTGATGTCCCTCTTAAACGGATGCTGAATTTACCGTTCGAGGTTACCACAGTAACGTTTGCCGGCATTCCTTTTTCAAAAACGGTAGCACCGGGCAACACTCCCGCAGCATCTTTTACGGTACCGGTTATCAGCCTGCCCTGTGCAAAAAGCATCACCGGCAGCAGCATCATAACAACATATAATAGTATTGATTTTCTCATGATAAGTTCTTGATTCTGATAATTGGTTAGCGGTTATTTACCATCCGGGATTTTGTTTCAGGCTTGGATTTTTAAGCGTCTCATCATACGGAATTGGGTAGAAGTACATAGCCGGGGCGTTAAACTTGGGCGTAAGTACAGTTCCGTAAGTGTATGTAAAACCCGTTGCCGCATTGGCTATTGTTACGCCCTGCACAGGCTGGGTCATAACGGTTTCTGCAATCTTCCAGCGGCGGATATCAAAGAAGCGATTTTCTTCAAATGCCATTTCTAAACGGCGTTCGCGGCGGATAGCATCGCGCATTTGATCTTTGGTTAACCCTACAGGCAATTGGTAAGGATTTAAACCGGCCCGCTGCCTTATCTTTTCAACCGCCGAGTAAACCGAAGCATCAGGCGCACCCAATGCCTCGTTTTGTGCCTCGGCATATGATAGGAGGATATCAGCATATCTAAAGATCATCCAGTCTTCCGGAGAACTGGCATAGTTTGTTGTGGTTTCATAGTTTGCCATAAACTTGCGCAAATAATAACCAGTAACTGTTTGCTGCGTGCCTGCGTTTGGTTTACTGCGAGCACCTTCGTAAGTAAGAACGGTAGAGTTTAACCATTTTGCCCCGTTATAAAATACGGTAAAGCCAAGGCGCGGGTCGCGGCCGGCGTACGGATTGGCCGGATCGTATTCAGATGCGGCATCGGTAATATCCAACCCGTTAGCCATAGGGTAAGCATCAACCAGGTTTTGCGATGGGCTGGTGCGGCCCTGTCCTATCGGGCTGGTAGTAAAGCCCACCGGGCCGTTGGCTCCCTCAACTGCGTTGGTTTGCCCGTTGGGTTTTTGAAAAATCACTTCGGTATTGGCGGGCACCTGGGTAACGAATGCGTTTCTGAAATCAGAAACCAGCGAGTAAGCGTTCATGTCCATTACCGCCTTTTCAGCCGCGGCAGCCTTTTGCCAGCGCGTAACATCGTAATTAGCGTAGCCGGTAAGCGGGTTTGATGCATCAATATTACCGCCGTTATAAAGCGGACTTGCAGCGTACAACAATACCTTAGCCTTTAGCGCCAATGCAGCACCGTTAGTGGCACGTTGGGAGTAAGCAGCAGGCTGTACAAGCGGAGCAGTAAGTAGAGTATCCTTAATGGCATCGCACTCGCTAACAATGTAGTTTACACATTCTTCAAACGAATTGCGTGGCAGGGCAATATTACCCTCAAGGGTAAATACTTTATCGCCTACTATAGGGATACCGCCGTAGCGTTTAAGCAGGTTAAAATAGGTTAGTGCCCTGATAAAACGCGCTTCGCTTTTCCAGGCAAATTTCATGGAGATGCCCGGGCGCAGTTGGTCTTTAACCGGCACTATGCCAATATTGCTGATGAATATATTGGCTTGCCTGATGGCCTTATAGCTGGTTGCCCATATGTTATCGCCGGGAAAAAAGTTTGTAGCATTGTACGCGGCGGTAGACATTTTGAAAACATCGGCAGTTGCATTGTTGGTTGATGATACCGCATCATCTGTTGCTGCATCAAGATAATCTGACCCAACCCTGTTATGCCCCGATAGTGTGAACGCATAAACGCTGTTCAAATAGGCATAAGCGTTGGTGCCTAACGAATCGTCTTTGTCAAATACAAAATCAATGGTACGCTGCTCTGCCGGTACCGGTTCATATTTTTTACAGCCGGCAATAATGGTTATTGCTATAAGAGCTGCTGATATGTTATAAAATCTTTTCATGGTTTTAGCTGCTTATTATAGTTTTACACTTACACCTGCGTTAAATACTCTCTGAATTGGATAAACCTGCCCGTAAACTTCCGGGTCGATGCCTTTGTAGCCTGATAGCGTTACCAGGTTTTCGCCGTTTACGAAGAACCGCATGTTTGATACATTGAACTTTGAGGTTATACTGCGGGGCAGCGTGTAACCCACCTCCGCATTTTTAAGCCTTATATAATTGCCCGAGTGCACGTAATAACTGGATACGGCACTGTTATTTTGGTTATATCCGGCAGTAAGCCTTGGCGAAGTCGCCGTTGCGGCAGTTTCGGGTGTCCAGCGATTAAGTATAGCAGTATAAGCCTGGCCGTAAGGTGCTGCACCTAAGCCCCCTTTACCGTTAAAGCCCTGGGTAACATCTATCTGGCTGTAATTTATCTGGCTATTGCCTACACCCTGCAGCAATACGCTCAGGTTAAAGCCTTTGTAGTTGAAACCAAAGTTTAAACCGTAATAAACCAATGGCTTAAGACCACCAATGGCCGATACATCGTACTGATCGATAACACCATCACCGTTAAGGTCTTTGTATTTGATATCGCCGGCCTGAGGGGTGTAGCCCGCTGTGGAGGGGCTACTGCTCGCCTCTTGTTGTGTTTGGAAAAAGCCCAGCGCCGTATATCCAAAGATGGCAGTAGTAGGCTTGCCTGTGCGCGCCATCCACGGGTACGCTGGTTTAAGTTCGTCAAAGTATACTTGTTTTGCTGATACTATGCTGGCGTTACCGGTCACGAAATAATTGAAATCGCCAACGTGGCTTTGGTGGGTAACGGTTAATTCGCCACCGGTCATTCTGTTGATACCTAAATTCTCGGCAGGGTAATCTGAGCCTATCAGTTGATTACTGGCACCTCTCGAGCGAAGCAGGTCGTAATATTTATCGTTGTAGTAATCGGCAGTGATAGCCAATTTATTATTGAACAGAGAGATATCTGTACCTATGTTAATTTTGCGTGCCCGCTCGGGGTTCACATTTGGGTTGATAACGCCGTTTACCTCGCCATAACCACCGCCCGGTGTGTAATTTGTGCCTTGCGGATATCCACCTCCATTGTTAGAATCGTAAGTTCTGCGGTATGCAAAGTAACCGGTGAAATCCACGTTGCCATTACCGGTATTGCCGTATGATGCACGCCATTTCCATGAATTTATCCACGGCAGATTATCCTTGATAAAGCTCTCGCGCCCCATTTGCCAACCTATGCCACCTGCATAATACCATCCAAAGCGATGGCCGGGCGCATACCTGTCGTCGCCGCTGTTGTTTACCGTACCAGTGATATAATACTTGTTGTCGTAATTGTAAGAAAGCTGTAAAGCGCGGTTCTGTAAAAACCTTGGCAGGTCATAGGTCAACACTACTGATCTGAAATCATAGAACAGCATGGCGTTGACATTATTTTTTCCAAAGTTGTTATCATAATTAATTGCGCCCTGCGCATAAGCATATCTTGAATTTGATACGTTATTGAAGCTGTTATTTTGCGAATAAGGCTTACCATAAGCGGTATAACTATCATCAGCTGCCGAATACTGATAAACAGCGTTCTGCAAGCTCCTGTCAATAAAGTTTTGCGAGTTAATGGCAAAATTTCCACGTCCGCGAAGCGATAAACCTTTTAACGTGTTACCCATATCATACTTCAGGTTCACGTTGGTTAAAATATCGTGGTTTTGGGTATTGGTATAGCCCGAGTACTGGCTCATTGCCAGCAAGTTGTTGTTAAAGTAATCGATATTACGCCCACCGAAACTTCCGTTAGGGTTGTAAATAGGATAAGCGTTGTTTGGTGTACCGTATAAACGCTCGAGCAGTAATGGGAAAATAGAACCACCCTGGCCCGGATAAGTGATGGTTTGCGTGCGGCCAAATAATTGCAGATCGATATCCAGGTTTTTTGCTGCCGTGATACTGATATCAGAATTTAGGATGTAACGGTTCAAATTATTGTTGGTATTGAACGATAGCGAAGGAGCTGTGTTCAGCATACCTTCCTGGTTAAAGTAGCTTAACGATACCGAATATCTGGCTATATTATTACCACCTGTGATATTGAGTTTGTAATTACGCATCGGCGCATTTTTGCGGATCAGCGTATTAAACCAGTTAACGTCAGGGTGACCTATTGGGTCGCTATGGTTACGGTAAGCTTCAAAATCGGCGGTACTGTATAGTGGTGTTTTACCATCGTTCTGCAAAGCTTCATTGGCTAAATAAGCGTACTGGTATGCCGAGATGGGCGTTGGCAAACCTAACGATTGCTGAATGCCATATTGCGCGGTAAACGACAACAACGTACGACCAGGCTGTGCTTTTTTGGTAGTGATAAGCAATACCGAATTTGAGCTGTTGATACCTAAAAGTATTGTTGAAAGGCCATCTTTTAATACCGACACCGATTCGATTGTTTCAGGATCAATAGAGGATAACTCGCGTTGTACACCGTCAATAATTGTAATTGGCGCCTGTGGTGCATTAAAGGGATTTACAGCCCCGCGTACCTGAACATCAAACTGCCCGTTATTGTCCTCAGAATTAATATTGTGTTTGCCAACGTAGTTGAACAAGAACGCCGATGTGGTGGGCGTTGCTGTCTGCGGGTTTGGAAACCCGCTTTTTTGATGCGTGTACACACCTGCAAGCTGGCCGGGTAAAGCATAAGTGTACAAAGATGCCGGCGTAGTAGTTAATTGGTTGGTGTATATGGTTGATACCGCTGCAAGGTTATCATCGCTGTTCACAGTGTTGTATAAAACATCCAGATTTTTTGGTTGCTTCAAAAACTGATCAGTGAGTTGAATACCAATGCTGTCAGCTCTCCTAACTTTGTATTGGGCAACATTAAAACCATCACCTTTAAACCTAAGTGTGCTGCCCCGTTTTGCATTTATACTGAAGAAACCTTTAGCATCTGTACTGATGGTGTCGTTGGTTTTCAGTACAACCACTTTTACACCTTTTAACGGCACATTGTATTGATTAAATACCGTACCGCGTACGGTATTTACTGATTGCGCCTGCGCAATACCAACGGCTGTTATGCTGATGATAACAGGCATTAAAATACTTTTTATAACATATCTAAGTTGCATCAGATTAAGGTTTAAAAGTTGCAGAGCGGGCATACGCCGGGCTAAGCAGCTAAATTTTTGCTTCACTTTTTAATGTATTTTATATGCTTATTTATGCGCTACTCGCAAACAAATTTTAGTTTAAATGGCACATCGGTATTACCGTAACCTACCTTTAAAGTACCGGCCTTATTGGTTATAAAATAGTCGATATCTGTTATGGACTGCCCGGCCGTGAGGTTAAAGAATTTGCGTGGCCAAAACGTTATCTGAAACTGGTTAGGATCGGTCTCCATCATTTTTGAAGTTTCTGCCTGCGTACAAATACTTATATCTTTTCCATCACTGGTGTGAGCGGTTGCACATAGATATAGTTCATGCAGTCCTTTCAGTTGCGTATCAACCAATGAGTTGTTGTAATTGATGGTCTGAAAATCGTTATCGAGGGCTTTGGTTGGGGTAAGTGAAGTAAGCGATGGATTACAAAAATCTATCAGGTCGCCTGTACCTTTAACTTCCAGGCAATCAGCAAATTTAACCGGAGATAAAGTAATATCGGCGTCGCCTATACCATCTGAGTCATTACAAACTACATAACCTAACTTTACCGAAGTATTTGCGCCATCAACACCAACTTTCATCTGGATATTGAATACGGCATGTACATTTTCGTTCTGTAAAGTGGTGATGGCCGTTGCCGTCCAGAATGGCACCCATTCCATATCGTCAATATAGTTGGGGCCTACTCCAAACCTGTTTTTCATACGGGTGGCCCAGTTCTCGTTGTTTTTTGCCTTGGCTGCCACAACGTTTGCTGCTATCGGTACAAAAGTACCCGTGCCTTTATCGCCCGAGTAAGTGATCTTCACGTTTTGGTTTTGGCCAAGCTTCCATGCACGGGGAGCAAGTATGCCTATCACGATCCTGTTGGTATAGGGGCCAGCCTGGGTTTGAAAATTCATGTCCAGTTTTGCGGTGATCACATCGCCCGCATTAGCGCTTGCAGGCTGCTCAAGCGAGTTGATGAAGAACTCGCAATTGCTTAATAGCAGGATGAGCATCCCCAGCGTTAAATTTCGCAGTAACTTTTTGCGAGAGCTACGTAAATGTCTTATCATATTCAGTTACGTTAATTGGTTCTTTTTAAAGTGTATTTGTAAACATTTTTATCGCAGCCGGGACTAAATGTTAGCGTTATCCTGCGATCGCCCTGCACATTTGGTGACAAAAAAGTGGACTTTACAGGTGCCTGTGCACCGTCTGCCGTAAAGGCGATATCGAAAGGATATTGCGGGTCGTTAAACTTGTATTGGCCATTGCCACTTACAATAAATGGTACCGGGTTTTCTACCGTGTATTTACCATCGTCGGTAAATGTGATCTTAAACTCTGCCAGGTGGGTCATGCCGTTTGGCAGGTTTATCAGTTCGCGGCCGTTTTGCGTTGCCGATGCAATGGCCCAGGTACCGCTGATGCTCTTGTTACTTTCAATTACATCGGGTACCAGCTTATCTGTTTTACATGATGCAGCCCCCAGCACATAAACCAGTAATACAAAGGCTGGAAATAATTTTTTATTTATCATGATTTATATCTGTATCAAAAATTAATATCCCGGATTTTGAAGCGTTTCAGTAGATTTTGCAACCTCGGCTGCAGGCAATGGCCACAGATATAAAGCACCTTTAAAGCCGTGCTTGCGTACATTTACCCGCTTATATGCTTTTAAATTTCCGGCACCATCGCGTTGTACTTCCATACCGGTGAACTGGGCATTTTGCGTATCACCTATCAGCCAGCGGCGTATGTCCCAAAAACGATGGCCTTCAAATGCCAGCTCTATCCGGCGCTCATGCTGGATCACCTTGCGCATTTCATCTTTGGTTAATCCTGCAGGCAATGTGAACGGAACAAGGCCCGCACGTTCCCTTATCTTTTCAATAGGCTCATAAGCTTTTGCCGGACCTTCAAATTCATTTATTGCCTCTGCGTAGCTTAGCAGTACTTCGGCATATCTTATTAATGGAATACAGCGGAGCGTCTGGCTGAACGAGTTGGGCACTGCTGCAGGATCGAGCATTTTTGCACCATAATAACCCGTTTTAGTGCCGGCATAAATGGCATCTAAACCTATGCCCTGGCCGTTAACTGTATAAATATTTATGGGCGATGGTGTTAAAGACGTATTAGTGATCCATTTAGACTGATCGCGAAGTACCGAGTACGCCAGGCGCGGATCTCTGCCCGTGTAAGGGTCGTTAGGATTATAATTAGAAGCAGGGTCGGCAATATCTTTCCCATCTGCCATCTGGAAAGCATCAACAAACTCCTGATACGGGAAGCCACCACCCTTGCCACCACGAGACGGCGGCATGTAAAGGCTTTCCAGATCCACGTTGTTTGATTTCATTACCTGCCATATATACTCAGTATTGTAGCGTTGCGTAAATAAGTATTGAAAACCGTAACCTGCAGGTGTATTATTTTCTACCAATTGGTAAGCACCCATATTCATTACCGCGAGTGCAGCTTTGGCGGCGGTATCCCAACGCAGTTGCGATGGATCAACATGCCCAAGCAGCTTTTGCAGATCTTTATTGCCTTTAGCCATATTATAAGGCATATCCACGGAAGCAAACTCAGCCACCGGATTAAACAATGGACTTGCAGAATACAACAACACACGCATTTTAAGGGCAAGGCAAGCTCCACCAGATGCCCGGCCATACATTAGCGCGGTTTGGATAGGCGGGAGTGTTTTTGCAGCCTCGTCACATTCAGAAACAATGTAGTTTACGCATTGATCAAATGATGCGCGTTTGGCGTTTACCTTATCGTTGTAATTATAAACTGTATCGCCGATCAACGGTATGCCGCCATAATGCTTTAATAAAATAGAGTAATACCAGGCACGCAGAAAGCGGGCCTCGGCGAGTACCTCGGTTTTAGTGGCGGCTTTAAGGGGCGCCTTGGCCACATTTTTCATAAACACGTTAGCCGCCCTTATCTGCGCATAGCATGTAGTATAAGCATCATCCGATACCGTATTGGCATCTACTGATCCGTTGGCAAATCCAATTGGCGTAGTAGCAGTGTTATCGTATGGTTCAGCCTCGTCTGATGCTATATCCAGACCACCATTGGTGAACCGCTTTGCATCCTCGCTAAAACCAATTTTAGTGTAGATATTGGAGAGGAAGGCGATAGTTTTAACGCTATCACTAAACACCGCTTGCTCGGTTAAGTCGGTGGTTTGTGTTTGCCCTAAAAAGTCGCCCTTTTTACAGGCGAACAGCGCAAAACCTGCCGCAAATAAGAAGACAAATTTGTAGAGTTTCTTCATATCATAATTTAATCAAGATGCTACCGGTTTGGGGTAAAAGGAGTCACCTTACACTGGTTATAATTGGTATATCAAATTTAATCTATAAAAACGATTTAGCAAACTTTTTTAATAGATTATTACGATTATTTAAACTTTTCCGTTTTTTTCAATTGAAAGCCGATTTTTTAAGATATTTTCAATTGACCGGCACTTTAAATATTAAGTTTTACAATTACTAAATCAGTTTAGCTTGTTAAAATAGCGTTGAAAAAATAACATTTGGTAATTGATGGAGTTGCTCCAGTACTCCCATGTATGCCCACCCGGCCTAACGGTATAGTCATGTGGTATTTTGGCATCAAGCAATTGCTGGTGAAAAGCATTGTTTATTCCGGCAAAAAAATCATCGCTACCGCAATCAAAAGTTATCTTTAAAGCACCTGGTTTAAGCTTGTTAACCATGCCCGTAGCACTATGATCTAACCAGCTTTTGGGATCTTTATCATACTCCCCCAAAATTTGGTTAATGGCAAAATCTTTTTTGTAGGGGCGCAAATCCATGCAACCACTCATTGAGCCTACCGCACCGTAAACATCCTGGTGATTGATACCCATGGTTATAGCAACATGCCCGCCCATACTTAAGCCAGTAATTGCCCTGCCCGCGCGGTTTTTTATGGTAGAAAAATGGCCGTCGATATAGGCTACCAATTCTTTTGACACATAAGTATCATACATCCAGTAACTATTTACCGGGCTATCGATATACCAGCTGGCAAAGGCGCCGTCAGGGCATACGATGATGCAGTTGTATTGGTCGGCAAGATTGGCTACGGCTGGGTCTTTACTTATCCAGTCGGCATAATTGCCGCTGAAACCGTGCAGCAGGTAAACCACAGGGTAAACAGTTTTCTTTGAATATTTTGAGGGCGTTATCACCACAGCCTTAATATCACGGTTCATGATTTTACTGTGAGTTAAAGCAGTATCGACCTTTGCTGCCCGGGCATTTAAGAACAGGCATAGCGCCGGAAAGATTATGAGTGTTTTAAAGATTTGCTTAAACATTTTAGGTTTAGTTGATACGTGATAAGGTTATTTTGCGGGTTACAGGTTTGTTGATTTTGTAAATCTGGTTTATCAGTACGTCCTGCTCCATTTGCCAGGCTTCTCTTACAGTTTTATATTGTGATAATAAATAGCTTGGCTTATTCCCGTTCACAAAAATGTCTTTCTTAGCGCGAACGTTAATGGTATCCATAGCCGCACGGTTATCTGCATTCAATAAGCCTTTTTCGTAAAGCACGTTGAACTCTATAAAAGCGTGGTTACGTGTTCGGCGTTCAATTTCCCAACGCTCTTCGTTCAAATCCATTACTTGTATGCCCTGCTGGTATTGCGGTGTGTTGGTTTGCTCGGCGAGGTTAATTCCCTGCGCAAACTGGACTGCAGACCATGCCCCTATCTTTTCGCCATCAATAGTTAGCTGATAGTTTCCGCTTTGCAGATTTTTAACCGTAAGTATCTCACGATCCAGTTCCTGGATGATCGGCGCCACTTTAGTGGCTTCTGACTGGCGCCGTTTATTACCCCAACCATGCGAAACAGTATCTAAAGGATATGGAAGCGATTTTGCTAGGTAATCAAAAGTAAGGCTGTTGGCATCGCCGGTAATTTTACTTACTTTGCTGTTATCGGCTTTAATCACTTTTCTTGAAGCAGCATCGATCTCAACATCGGCAATTGGCTTATTGGCTAAACCTTGAGCTTTAAGGAACAACCAAGCCATCACCATATGCCCGTCATTGTCGGGATGGATACGGTCGTTAGGTGTAAGGCTATAAGCCGGATTTTTCACTTGCTCGCGTTTGTTGATTTCCGTCATGGGGCGGTTAAAGTCAACAAAGCCCCAGTTGTTTTTCTGCGCGGCCAGCTGTTGAAACTCGGCTACTTTTAACAATGCAGCACTTTTGCCACGATAGATGTTATTCGGGGTAGCATAAGTGAACTCATCGTACGGCGATGAGGCGATGAGGATCGGTTTTATCTCAGGGTGCTTTAACAGCTTAGACTCTATCTGATGATAGTATTTGTACGATGTATCTAAACGGGTTTGCAAGGTTTGCTGCGCATCATCACGAAACCATTCGATGTAACCAGTATCATTCATGCCCCATGAAAGGGTCATTACCGTTGGTTTGCGGATAAGTACGTCATCATCAAAACGGCGGGCTATCTGTTTAGCTACATCGCCGCCAATGCCTACGTTATAGCACGTAATGCGCATTTCTGGGAAGTGCGTCATGTAATACAGCCATATGTACGAGTGGTAATGTCCGCCGTCAGTAATGCTGTTGCCTACAAAGGCTACCCTGTCGCCGTTTTTAAATGGCGCTATATTTTGCGATTGTGCATTTGTACCTAAACTTGTTAATGCTGCACCTGCGCAGAGCAATGCGCTTTTCCAAAATCCCGATCTCTTTTTCACGTTTTCAGTTAATCGTTTTAGTAATATTATCTGATCAGCCTATGCTGATCATTTTGGTTTAGTTTGATAGTCCCCAGGTTTTTGATGGTGTGCTGCCCATCACTAATTTTAAGGTTCCGCCGGCGGTAATGTCGGCATAGTCAATAAAGCACTTATTGTAGGATTTACCATTAAGCTCGGCACTTTGTATGTACACATTTTTAGCCGAGTTATTTTGTGCGATGATGCTAAAGCTCTTGCCTTTAGCATATTTGCGATCCAGCGCAATGGTTACTTTATTGAACACCGGACTGGTAATTTCCTGCCTGGTATCGCCCGGGCAAACAGGATGCAGGCCCATGGCCGATAAGATATACCATGCCGACATCTGTCCCACATCCTCGTTACCCACCAAACCTTCAACGCTGTTGTGGTAAGCGCGGGCGCAGATAGCACGTGTCCATTTTTGGGTAAACCATGGGGTTCCCAAACGGTTAAACAGGTATGGTACATGATGTACAGGCTCGTTGGCATGATTGTAAAAATCGTTCCACATCATATCCTGAGGTGTTTTAGCAAAGAAATTCTCCAGATCGGCAATTACTTTTGTTCTGCCGCTCATCAGTTTTACCATTCCATCTACATCCTGCGGAACAAACCAGCCTTGTTGATAGGGGTTACTTTCAATACTGCCGTACCATTGCTTTAAACGACCCTCGTCAGGCCACGGCAGCCAGTTGCCGTCTTTATCCTTAGGCCTAAACCAGCCTTTTTCGTTATCGAATATGTTTTTGTACGATTCAGAGCGGGCCATGTATTTTTCGTAGCCCTTATCATCACCTGCTGCTTTGGCTAACTGCGCGGCACACCAGTCGGTATAGGCGTATTCGAGCGTGTATGAAATGCTCAATGGCTCGGGTGTGTAGCCTTTTTCGCCGTTGCCAAATTTCTCAACTGAGTTGGCAGACAATTCGTAAGCTTTTTGCAGATCATATCCGCGGATGCCTTTGGCATACGCATCGGCAATTACGGATACGGCAGGGTTGCCCAGCATACAGCCGCTGTAGGCATTCAAAAGTTCCCAGCGTTCCAGATAATTGCGGTCTTTTTCCTGCGCAAGAGTAACGAGGGAGTTGATCTCATCATTAACCAAACTTGGGTTGATGATGCTTTGCAGCGGCATCTGGCTACGGAAAACATCCCAGCCACTAAATATGGTTCGTTTTTTAAATGCTGTTGAATGATGAGGTTTGCCATCGCCGCCCGGATATTGGCCATCCACATCGGTGATAATGCGCGGATCAAGCATGCTGTGGTACATGGCGGTATAGAAAACCATTTTCTCCTCGCGGGTACCACCTTCAATTTTCACTTTAGATAGTGCAGCATTCCATAACGCTGTTGCCTGCTGATGCACGGCGTCAAAGTTCCAGTTGGTAATCTCTTTTGCCAGATTATTGCGTGCACCTTCCACACTCACGAAAGAGATACCGGCTTTCATCAGCACCGCTTCGTTGGCTTTGGTAGCAAATTCGGTATAGAAGCCAATGTGTTTGCCTTCTTTCTCTTTAGCGCCTTTTAACACCGCCGACTGCGCAACGCGGGTTTGGTATTTGGCAGATGTTACATCTTCCAGTTTGCGGCCCCAATCATCGGGAATATCAGCGCTCCAAACGCCGTAGTTTTTAAGCGGTTTGCTGAATTCGGCATGGAAATAAACCGTGTAGTCGGCATGGCCTTCGCCGTTGCCCCAGCCGCCGCCATCAGGTGTGCATTTCATCCAACCCTCAATAGTGTGGTCGTTTATCACCTTAACATATTGTAATGACGAGGTGCCGCCTACCCTGCGGGCAAGATCTATCTGTATGCGCGATTGCTTGTTTTGCGGAAAGGTAAAACGCAAAATGCCGCTATGCGGCGCAACCGTCATTTCGGCTTTAACTTTATTGGCAAGGGCCACCGAATAGTAGCCCGCGGATGCTTTTTCTGTCGATTTGATAAACCCACTGCGGTAACCACCAACCGGATCTTTCAGTGTGCCTGCACTGGTATGCAGTTTGCCGGTGGTTGGCATCACCAGGAAATTCCCCAGATCACCGCCCCAGCCTGCGCCGCTCATTTGTGTAAATGCAAAACCCTCAATGCTGGTCTGCTCATGGCTGTAGCCAGGCGCGTTATCGCCGCCGGTAATGGTATTGGGGCTAACCTGAACCATGCCAAAAGGTACATCGGCGCCCGGGAAAGTTTTACCTAAACCATGATAAACGCCCGCTGCGGCTGTGCTTGTACTGGCGCCAATAAAAGGGTTTACATAACCTGCAGGTGCTTGCGCGTAAACCAAAGCACCACACAATATAGCAGCAGGAAAAGTTAAAAGATATTTAAGTTTCATTAGCTCGTATTAGGAGCCGGGGATAAAACACCCGGCAATTGGTGAAGACAAATTTATCAATTAAAACGTTTTAGCAAAATTTATTTCAATTGATTGGAATTTGCAGCCTACAGTTGGAACCTCACCGTACGGAAACCCATTTTTGGTACTTCAAAACTTAGCTGTTTATTGTCGCCTGTTGCTTTAGACGGCTGAAGCTGCTTCACTACCCTTCCATCCAACTCAACCAGACTTGCTGTTTTGAATTTGAATTTTGCGATAACGATTTTTGCTCCGCTCGTGCCTTCTGCATTAAAGAAACGGATATCTACATACCCCGCCCTTGCGGTAGCTGACGATAATACCAGACCAGTATTGCCCGCATCTATCAATGAACGCGTATCTGCAACAGTATTATCAACTACCGCTTTCAAAGGCTCGTCCCATCCCGCAGAAACCGACCAGAGGCCGGCTTTATCCCACGTGCCTTTATGTGGCATAATAGCGTAACGGATAGTAGTTGGCCCGTCGGTGAAGTAATCGCGGCCCCAAAGCCCCATACCCGAATATTGAGTAACCAGCCCCAGCGGGAAGTTCTCGCCATGGGTATAGCTGGTGGTATGGTCGGTAAATAGGGCCATACCGTAATCTCCTCGGGCATCAGTCACATCAACCCAGTTCAGGATAATATTGTTCTTGATGCTATCCCAACTATTAAAAAAAGTGTTCTTCAGTTTGCTTTCGGTCACCTCAAACGGAGCGTTCTTATAAACTTTTTGTCCGGCCAAATTCAGCGGGAACACGGTTACCAGTTTGTTGCTGTCGTTATAAAAAGGCTTTTTATAGTCCGTCCACTTATAGTTCTTGCGGTCGACATCCTCACCTACCCCAACGTTTTTCTTCCAGTCGATATTTATCTGCATATCTATCACCGGTGTACCTTGCGACAGGGTGATGGTCTGCGTAAATGCCGCACCGGCAATATTTCCTTTGACCTGTACAACAGAGCGTAGAGCACCATTCTCAATAACATCCACGTGAGCCGCTTCGTCCACAGACTTCTTCAATCCGCCATCATTATAAAAATTCCCGCGCAGGGTGTTAAAACCATTGCGGTCGGCTTTATCAACCATTTCCTTACTGTATTTTTTAAGTATCAGGCTGGTAATACTGCCACCTTTTTTTGAGTCGATGATGAGTTTGTACTGATCTGTTTCTAACTGAATTTTACCATCATTAAGTTTTCTACCAATAGTTTTAGAAACTTTTGCGCCGCCTTCAGCAAGGCTATAGGTTTGATAGCCAAAAGCAGGCACAGATGCGTTGATCAGCAAGCTATCTTTCACCATTTGTGAAGCTACCACTTTACCTGCCGCATCCTTCACGATAACACCCTTACTCTGCAATCCCGACGGGATAGCAACAGTTACCAAACCCGTTCTGCCTTTACCCTGGGTATTTAAAACGGTTACGGAATTACCGTCAAACTTTGATGAACCGTTAGTAATATCATCTGCGATATGATTGGTGTTACCCGTCCAGATTATTACTTTGTCTGCCCAGGTATCGCCCTTACTGCCATTGTAGGGCACTATCCAGCAATCGTGATGTTGCGATAGCAATAACGTTCGCCATGCGCTGTCTACCGAAGCAGATGGCCATGCCGTTCCTTTAGTTAGTTTATTGATAACGGCTATCTTCTCGGCCCTTAAAATGTTGTTCTCGGCGGCACGCACACGCTGTGCGATCTTCTGCGTAACCTGCGATCCCCAAACCAGGCTCACCAAAATATCTTCCTGGCTCACCTTCCAGTCTGTGCGTTTATCGCGCGGTACAACGGTTTCAAAATAGTTGCGCCAGGTGGTGTAGGCATTTTTTTGGCCTGCGCTGTCGGCCCGGCCGATGAAAGGGCCACCTTTCCAGCCTGCATCCTGCAGAGTCATACCAATGGGATTGGCCATACCGTATTTACGTGCAGCGTTAATGTATTTAGGCGAGTTATTCCATGCGATGGTTTGCCAGGTTGATTTCGGCTCAAGTTCCTCAATCGCATAACGTGGAGAAGCAATAACGCTGCTGCCATCAGGCCCTATCCAGTTCACCAATTCGCCGCCGTGAGCGCGGGTATAGCCTCCAAAGCAGGTGTTAGGATTCTTTAAAGATGCATACTTGAACCCGTACGAGCGTAAGATCCCCGGCAAGGCATTGGTAAAGCATGGCTCCTCTGAGGAGTAGCTACTGAACTTTATGCCCGGGAAATAGCCTCGCAATTTCTGCATACCATAACCCAACTGCCTTATGATGCTTTCACCTTCAATATTGTACATATATGGCTGCCCGTAAGCCGGACTAACATATTCTATCCGCCCGTCGGCTGACTGACCTTTCATCAATGCCGTAAATTCTGCAAAAGCCTTTGGGTCAACTTTCGATGCCCTGTCCCAGGTCTCGGGCTCTATCTCGAGGTTTATTTTCCAGAAGGGATGCTTGTTCAGCATATCCACCATGAAGCGGGTATTCCAGTCGGGGTAATGGCCCCAAACACCGCCGTGATAGCCATCGATATACCAGGCCTGCTGCGCTGAGGCGCTGAGCCCTGCCGATAGCATGACACCGGTTAACAATGCTTTAAATTTTTTATTTCTGCGTAAGTACATGTTTTTGTTGGTTTACCGCGGTTATTTCCACTTTACGGGCAACAGGGCGGTTTATCAGGTAAATCTGGTTAGTAAGCAGGTCCATTTCTTTTTGCCACGCATCGCGTACGGGTTTTAAGCGCGCCTTATAATAGGTGTTCAGCGTGGCAGCCACAAAGAAATCTTTTTTGGCATATTTCTGTAACGAGTCTATCGTTGCCTCGCCATCGTTACGCAACAGGCCATGCGGTTTCATGATAGAATATTGTAACCACCAGTACTCGCGCAGGCGGCGCTCGGTGGCCCAGCGTTCTTCGTTCAAATGCATTACGGCTAAGGCTTGCTGATATTGAGGTGTTGCAACAATATCCGCAAGGTTGATACCTTGTGCCAATTCAGCACCGGTACGGGTGCCCAAGTCTTTCCCATCTATCTTAAGCGCATAATTTGTTTCTGATGATAAGCCTTTCACCTGCACCAATTCCTGGTTAAACTCGTTCTGAAAGGGCACCAGCTTTAACCCGTCTGCCTGTGAGCGCGGTTGATTGCCGCCACCGCGCGGCAGCGTATCAACCGGATAAGGCAAAGCATTTGCTTTATAAATATAAATTAAACCATCAGCTTTTGCGATGAGGTTGCTTACCTGGCAATTCTCTGCCCTAACCTTTTTACTTTTTATATCGATAGCAACATCGGCAACCTTTTTACCGGCAAGGCCCTGGGCTTTCAGAAACAGGTAAGCCATCACCATGTGGCCGTCGTTTGTGGGGTGGATGCGGTCGGTACCTTCCATAGTGAAAGCGGTATCACGTTTTTGCTGCTGCTGATTAATGGCCTGCATGGGTTCGTTAAAACTATAGAATTCCCATTTATTGGCTTCGGCGGCTTTCTTTTGAAAATCGATCACCTTTTGGATAGCCTCGTTCTTTTTATAAAGCGCAATGAATTTGATCTTAACCGACTCATCATAAGGCGTTGAACCCAGCATGATCTTCCTCACTTCGGGATGGACCCTTAAATGCTGCTGTATGCTTTGGAAGCTTTGGTACGAGCGCTCGATGTTGACCTTATAATTAGAATCCGCCTTTGCACCTTTATACCACTGGTAACCTGTATCGTTCATACCGAAGCTCAGTGTCATCACGGTTGGATGATGCGCAAACACATCATCATCAAGGCGTTCATCTATCTGTTTGGCTACGTCGCCGCCAATGCCGGCGTTGAAACAGTCAATGCGCATGTCGGGCATGCGGGTCATGTAATACAGCCAGATGTACGAGTGAAAATGTCCGCCATCGGTAATACTATTGCCGGTGAATACCACCCTGTCGCCAGCCTTAAAAGGTTTTATTTGCTGCGCGATGCTGCGGGTTGTGGTAAAAGATGCCGCCAGCAAAAAGGCCAGCGTAAAATGTCTATACATAAATCGATTTAGCGATTGATCAAAAATAAAAGCCTATTTCAAGGCTTTCTTAATTTCCTGCTCGGCCAGTGGCTCCATTACTTTGTAGCCTGCCATATTAGGGTGTACGCCGTCAATAGCCCATTCCTGTTTAAGCTCTTTATCTGCACCAACCATGGCCGAGTAATAGTCAATATATCCCAGATGATTTTTAGCTGCATACTCCTTCAGCATGGCGTTCAGTTTAGCGATCGGTTCGCGCGGATCTAAACCAGGGTGCCACGGAAAAGCCTTTGCCGGTAGCACCGATGAGAACACCACTTTTATACCGGCAACTTTAGCCAGTTCGGCCATAGAGAATATATTGCCTGCTACATTTTCAATTTTTGAGGAGCCGGTATTTTCGGCTATATCATTTATACCCGCCAGTATCACCACCACTTTTGGTTTAAGGTTGATGACATCCTCACGGAAACGCACCAACATTTGCGGCGTGGTTTGCCCACCTATACCCCTGTTTACATAAGATTTACCTTTGAAAAAATCCGGGTCGGTGTTTATCCAGCCTTCGGTGATGGAGTTACCCATGAATACTACACGCTTTTCGCCTGCTGCAGGTGCAGGTAGTTTAGCGTTATCTTCTTCATAGCGTTTTAACCATGGCCAATCCTTATGAATGCGCTCTTCTATCATTTTCTGAAAGTTTGCCCAGGCTTCGGCTTTCTTTTGTTCTTCTGTTTTCTTTTGCTCATCGGTTTGCTGAGCATGGGCTTGCGTAATTGCAGCCAGCAGCAAGCAAAGCAGCAATTTGCCGCCTTTAAATTTCTTAAGGTTAAACATGGCTATTTTAATAAAGGTCTATAACTGGTTAGATAGTCAAATATAGTTAACTAAATTGTTTTAGCAAACTTATTTTAAAGGTTAATGGTCACAATTTGGTTGCATTATTTATTGAAACTTTAAACGGATAAAACGCGGTCGGTACAATTGCGGGTGGATCTTCAGGTCGTTTATAAAATCAAGTGAGTTGATGTTATAGCTGATCAGCAGGTCATTGCTACCCGATAGCGTTGGATGAGCTTTTGCATTGTAGACCACAAAAGTGCTTTTGATCAGGTCGGGTTTGCAATCCCATATCTTGATAACCGGCCCCCATGGGCCGGTAAGATTATTAGCCAGGCGCATACCGATAACCGGACTCATGGCATCCACCTGGAATATCATAGCATAACGGCCATCAGCCAGTTGGGTAACGCTTAACTCGTTAGAGGCGCGGTCGGTGATATTGGCAACCTTATCCATCTCAGCTACCCAGCCTTTACCATCCCAGAATTGCCATTTGGTATAGGTTTCAAAATCTTTTGGTAACACGCGGGCAAGCACCAGGTTCTTGGCCCAATCGCGTACGCCGTATACGTATATATATCCGTCGGGATTTTTTGCACCTGCAGTTTTTGTGTTGGCGTAGATGCCTGCACCAAACGAGCCTACCCCGTTCCCGTCTTTATCCGCCAGGAAAAATGGCGAATCCATTTGTTTAATAGTCTTAAAGGCTGGTGCTTCGCCGGTTTTCAGTTTTATCAGCGTATTGCCTACCTCTCTGAAACCGAAAGCTTCATTACTTACATTATGTACCCTGTAACCAAATATGTAAACGGAACCATCGCCTTCTTTATTTACAAAGCCATCGCCCAACCAGTAATAATCGCCTTGCTTAGTTTTTGGCGTTTGGGGTTCAAAAACCGATTCGGCCTCGCCGTTAGGGGCCTTTTTCCAAAAAAAATCCATCTGTTTAGAATCGGGCTTACCACCGGTAAGCAGCGCGGTAGAGTTATGGATCATTTTATAACCATCCTGCATGGTACCATCCTTCACATCTCCTATCATGGTATCGCTAAAAATGAACAGCGTTTTATCACGCTGACCTGCGGTTTTTGCTTCGGCTCCATTCAAGGGGATAGTATAAATACCATCGGCACCAAACCAACCCTGCGTGCGCTTTAACAAACCCGACCAGGCGGTATCGGCCTCAACCGTAAATTTTATCGATTGCTCATCTAACGACGGAACTCTTTGCTGTGCCAACGCGCCTGTGGCACAGGTTAACAATAAAAATGATACTTGCAGGCGTAGAGACATCAGGGGATAACGTTAATAGTTTAATCGGTTTATAGTCAAAAAGGTTGTCCCGATAATTCAGATGCGCATTTGGCATCGTTCCTTTTCGGGGTTCAATCTATAAAAAAACTTAATATATAGCAATTTAAATATAAGCTAAATCGTTTTTGTTATATTGCGAGCAGAAAACCAATATAACCATCGCTAATTTCACTCTCTCTGAATTATGATGAACGCTTATCAAATTAAAGGATTTTATAGTGCAGTTGCACTTGCTCTATCAATGCTTACCCAATCGGCCACGGCTAAGGTTGTGCCTGCCGGTTGTTTTACAGATAACATGGTGCTGCAACAAAAGGCAAAGGCCAATATCTGGGGAACGGCAAAACCAGGTAGTCTGCTAACCATCATCCCCACATGGGACAAGCACAAATACCAGGTAAAAGTTGCTGCGGATGGTAAATGGACAGCAAAGATAACTACACCTTCCTATGGCGGCCCGTACCAGATAGCTTTTGATGATGGCGAGAAATTTACGCTGAATAATATCCTTATCGGTGATGTATGGTTATGCTCGGGACAATCAAACATGGAAATGACCGTGGGCAACGGTTATGGCGGCGTTAACAATGTAGAAAAAGAAACTGCAGATGCAGCTAAGTATGGAGCTATCCGTATGATCAAGATAGATAACAAAACTGCCTTTCAGCCACAGCAGGAACTACCTGTTCAATGGGCATGGCGCGAATGTAATTCTGAAACGGTTAAAGATTTTTCGGCAGTAGCGTATTTCTTCGCCAAAAAGATCTATGATGAAAAGCACATCCCCATCGGCCTGATAAACGATAACTGGGGCGGCACTGTTGCCGAGGCCTGGACCAGCGGCACAGCACTCAAAAACATGCCCGAGTTTGCTGAATTTGTAAAAACTGCCGAGGGCGGCTTAACCCAAGCCGACATTGACGCCCGTTATAAAACCGAAGTTCGCCATTGGATAGACAGGAGCATGACCGGCGACCCAGGGTTTACTGGAACAACTGCCACCTGGGCACAAGCCGATTTCAATGATAGTGCATGGCCCAAAATGCAGCTTCCTTCTTTTTGGGAGCAGGCAGGCGTAGCAAATTATGATGGCACCATGTGGTTCCGCAAGGTGGTTGATGTGCCTGCAGACTGGGCCGGTAAAGACCTGAAGCTGAACATGACCGGCATTGACGATTTTGATGTGAGCTTTTTTAACGGGCAGGAAGTTGGCCATACCGAACAATTCTTTTACCCGCGCAATTACACCGTGCCCGGCAATTTGGTTAAGGCGGGCAAAAATGTAATAGCCGTGCGCGTGTTCGATAACGGCGGTCTCGGCGGCATCAACAAAGGGCCATTGAATTTGCAAGTGGCTAATGATCCATCAAAAACGATCGATATTTCCGGCGAATGGACTTATCAGCAAGCCATACCATTGATTAAGCTTGAGCAACCGCCCGTACACGCCAATACACCTAACAGGCCGACGTTGATCTATAACGCCATGATTGCTCCTATCCTGCCCCTTACTTTTAAAGGTGTGATTTGGTACCAGGGCGAAAGCAATGCCGACAGGGCCGAACAGTATAAAACCCTGTTCCCACTGTTAATAAAAGATTGGCGCAGTAAGTTCAACAACCCTAACATGCCTTTCTATTTCGTACAAATAGCCAATTACGATTGCAAAGACCAGCCCCCTGCTGCCGACTGGCCGGAACTGCGCTTCGCGCAAACAGGCACCTTAAAAGTGCCTAATACCGGTATGGCCGTTACCATTGATATTGGCGAAGGTGGCAATATCCACCCGCATAACAAACAGGATGTAGGTTTAAGGTTGGCACTCATCGCGTTAGCAAAAAACTACGGCCAAACGGTAGAATACAGCGGCCCGATGTTATCCTCTAAAAAAATAAACGGTAAAGAAGTGGAACTGAGCTTTACCCATGCCGAAGGATTGATGAGCAAAAACTCGCCGGAGCTAAAAGGCTTTTTTGTGGCTGGCGATGATAAGAAATTCTATCCGGCCAAAGCTGTCATCAACGGAACTAATATTACAGTGAGGAGTCCAGATGTGGCGCAACCTGTTGCCGTAAGGTACGATTGGCAAAACAACCCCTATGGTACGCTTTATAACAAAGCCGGCCTGCCTGCGTCGCCGTTTAAAACTGATGACTGGAAAGATATAAGACTTTAAACCAAAGCGCGTTAAAACTATCTATAAAATGCAATTCAGATTTGTTTCAGAATTGCATTTTATATTTGTACCGATGAAAGTACTTGTACTTGAAGACAACCCGAGGCTTGGTGCCAGCATTCACGATTTTTTGGTGCGTGAAGGTTATTCATGCGAACTGGCCGATACTTATGCTAAAGCACGCGATAAACTGCTTTCGGTAGATTACGATTGCGTACTGCTGGATATTATGCTGCCCGATGGTAACGGCCTCGATCTGCTGCAGCTTATCAAACAGGAAAATATCCCAAGCGGGGTGCTCATTATCTCAGCCAAAGAAGCGCTTGACGATAAAATTAAAGGACTTGAAGGTGGTGCCGACGACTATATAACAAAACCTTTCCACCTTACCGAACTACATGCCCGCCTGCGTGCCATCTATCGCCGCAAAAACCCGGCAGCAACCAATAGCAACATTATCAGCTTTAACGAGATAAACCTGAATACTGATACTTTGCAGGCCTACATCAACAATCAGTTGCTGGACATTACCCGCAAGGAGTTCGACTTGCTGATGTATTTTGTGGTGAATAAAAACAGGGTATTGTCAAAACAAGCTATTGCTACCCACCTTTGGGGAGATTATACAGATAATTTAGATAATTTAGACTTTGTTTATCAGCACGTTAAAAATTTAAGGCGCAAAATATCGCAGTTGAATGGTACCGATTATATTGATACCGTGTACGGATTGGGATATCGCTTTAAAGGAGCAGAAGAAGTACAATGAAATTAATTAACAAGCTTACTTACTGGATAATGGGTGTGGTGTTCGTGGTAACGCCGTTTACCATGACCATCTCATACCGCAGCATAAAAAGCAACATCAATAAGGCAGAAATAACCCGTTTAAAAGATGTTACCGATAAGGTGGCCGGCCAATTAAAGGCAGGCGTGCCACCGCAGCAATATATGTTGGACAGGCCGATAACTGTTAAAGAAGTTACTGCCATGCCTGTGGATAAAGTGCAAACCAGAAACTACAGTTTTTACAACGCAGAACTTAAACGCGACGAATGCCGCATGGATGTTACTTCGTACTATAACATCAATAATAAGGTTTACGCTGTATATACTTACAATTACGTTACTCAGGGTAAGCAGATCATCATGGGGATGATATATGCGCTGGCCTGGAAAATAGGCTTGATAACCCTAAGTGTATTGATATCGGGCAGATTAGTATCAAAATACATCCTGTCTCCATTTAAGCAAACACTTAAAAGTATCGAGACATTTACACTCGGCAATAAAGAGAAATTGGTTTTACCGCCCACCTCAACCGTTGAATTTAAAGAGCTAAACAGCTTTTTACAAAACATGACCGACAAAGCCGTAAAAGAATACGCCGCAGTGAAAGAGTTTAGCGAAAATGCATCACACGAAGTGCAAACGCCACTCGCTGTTATGCGCACCAAATTAGAGCTTTTATCTGAAACTGAGATTAATGCAGAACAGGCCCAACTAATAGGCGACATGCAGTATTCCATTGAAAAACTGGTGAAAATAAACCGCTCCTTGCTTTTGTTAACCAAGCTTAACAACTCTGAATATCAGACCACTGAAATGGTAAAATTTTGCCGTATCACTAAAGATATGGTGAAAGCTCTTGAACCCCATCTTGAGGTGAAAGGCCTTGAGCTGCGCAACCATATCGGCAGCAACATTCCTTTGCAGATACATCCTGTTTTAGCGGAGATACTTTTGAACAATTTATTGAGCAATGCTATCCGCTATAACGACCCTGAAGGCTACATCGATATCACCCTGACCCGCACCCGCCTTACGGTTAAAAACCCGGGTTTGGCACCCGAGGTCGACCCGGCAATTTTGTTCCAACGCTTCAAAAAATCTAACCAATGTGCCGATAGCGTTGGGCTTGGTTTATCTATTGTGCAGCAGATTTGCTCTGTAAACAACTTTGAGGTGAATTATAGTTACGAAAACAACGAACATATTATTTGCGTAGACTTTGGTAACGAAGCTGTTACGGAACAAGAGGCTGTAGTTGTAGAACAGACATTTTTTAACAATGAGCCTGTTATTGCGTAATCTTTTTGTCATAAACTTAATGTAAAAACCAATTCTGTAACAATACTTCAAATTTGCTTCAAAAAGTAGCGGTAGTCTTGCCTTGCGTTAATCGATCGATTAACGGCGCTTTTTTGAAGTAAATGAAACGACTATCCCTTTTAGTTTTAGCATCTGCCTTTCTGCTGGCAGATAGTGCAAATGCACAACAACATCTCAGTTTAAAAGAGGCCCTGCAAATGGCTACCGATAATTACGGTACAATTAAAGCAAAGGCCAACTACGCCAACGCCTCAAAGGCCGGCGTTGACCAGGCCAAACGCGAGTACCTACCCAACCTTAATTTAGGTGTGGAGCAAGCTTACGGTACCATTAACGGAACAAATGGCCCGTTATACGCTTTTGGTGGCGCAGTTGCCTCATCAGGCCCGGCATTGGCTAAGCAAAACTGGAACGCTGCTTTCGGCGCCCTATACCTGGCCAACATGAACTGGGACTTTTTTGCCTTTGGCCGTGCCCGCGACCGTGTACGTGCAGCCCAGGCCGTTGCCCAGCGCGACAACAATGATTACCAACAGGAAATTTTCCAGCAAAAGATCAAAGTCGCTGCGGCTTATCTTAATTTGGTGGCTGCACAACGCATCACCACTTCATACCGCAAAAACCTGCTGCGTGCCGATACCTCGCGCTTGGTGGTTCTTGCCCGCGCAAAAGGTGGCTTGATAGCCGGTGTAGATTCATCACAGGCCAATGCCGAGATCTCGGGCGCTAAAATATTATTAGTTCAGGCTCTGAATGCCGAACAAGAACAAGCTAAGACTTTAGCAGTGCTGATAGGTTCGCCAAGTGCAGATTTTGCTTTAGACACCACATTCACCTCGCGCATTCCGGCTGATATTGCCGGTGCAACTGCATCAGACAGCGTATCGGCCAAACACCCGGTGTTAGATTACTACAAAAGCCGCATTGCTGTTAGCGATAAACAGGCCGACTACCTACGTACGTTCAGCTATCCTACGTTTTCGTTGCAAGGTGTATTTCAATCAAGGGGATCAGGTTTCAGCAGTAATTATATAACAGACCAAACCGCTTACAGCGGTAACTATTGGGATGGCGTTAACCCAACCCGCTCCAATTACCTGGTAGGAGTTGGCATCAGCTGGAATTTTACACAACCTTTCCGCGTGGCTAAGCAGGTAAAAGCGCAACGTTTGATCAGTGCGGGCTTAACCGACGAGTATAGTCTTGCCCGCCAGGAACTGACGGCACAGGTAAACCTGTCTGACAAGAAAATTGTAAATGCCCTTACCAACTATCGCGAGGTGCCCGTGCAAATTAAAGCCGCCGGTGATGCATGGATCCAGAAATCGGTACTGTACAAAAACGGGCTAACCAATTTGGTTGATGTTACCCAAGCCCGTTATACGCTTATCCGCGCCGAGACCGACCGTGATATTGCCTTCAACAATGTATGGCAGGCCCTGCTGTTGAAAGCTGCGGCCACCGGCGATCTGAATCTTTTTGTAAATGAACTATAATATATACTGATGAATTTAATTCGTTTTGCGCTGCGTAAACCTATAACCATTATGGTGCTGGTTGCCGGTATGCTGTTCTTCGGCATCAAATCGGCCACTACTATAAAGGTTGATATTTTCCCTAAGCTCGACCTGCCCGTTATCTACCTTTCGCACCCGTTCTCGGGCTATACGCCATCACAAATGGAAGCCATGTTTGGCAAGCAGTATGTTAACGTATTGTTGTTTGTGAACGGTGTAAAAAGTATCGAAACAAAAAACATACAGGGATTAACGCTGATGAAGATCAGCTTTTATCCCGGCACTAACATGGCGCAGGCCGCTGCCGAGGTAAGTGCTTTCTCTAACCGTGCTCAGGCAATTTTCCCACCCGGCTCAAACCCGCCGTTTATCATCAGGTTTGATGCTTCTACCCTGCCTGTAGGCCAGATAGTATTAAGCAGTAACAAACGCAGTAATAACGAATTGGCCGATCTGGCCAACGTTTACGTGCGTGCATCCTTCACCCAAATACCGGGTTTGGTTGGGCCGCCGCCATCTGGTGGTAACGTGCGTACCGTGGTTATTAAAGTTGACCCGCAGCAACTAAGATCGCACAACTTAACGCCCGATCAATTGGTGGAAGCTTTGCGTGTGAACAACTTAACCGCACCATCAGGCAACGTACGTGTAGGCGATAAAAACTATATTACCCCAACCAACACTACCGAGCATAACATAAAAGATTTTGAAGATATCCCGCTGTTTAAAGGTGGCGTACAAAACCTTTACCTAAAAGATGTCGCCACTGTTGAAGACGGTGCCGACGTAACATCAGGCTATGCATTGGTTAACGGCCGCCGCTCCGTTTACTTGAACATTGCCAAAAGTGCCGATGCATCAACCTGGGAAGTGGTTCAGAAATTAAAAGCATCCCTTCCAAAAATGCAGGCACAATTACCTGAGGATGTAAAATTGAGCTACGAGTTTGACCAGTCTACCTATGTGATCAACTCCGTAAAAAGCTTGTTAACCGAGGGTGGCATTGGTGCATTATTAACCGGTTTAATGGTACTCATGTTCCTTGGTGATATACGCGGTGCTTGCATCGTAATTTTAACCATTCCTATCGCTATCATTTCGGCGGTGTTGTTCCTTAGCCTGTTTGGGCAAACTATCAACATCATGACCTTGAGCGGCCTTGCGCTGGCAATCGGGATCCTGGTGGATGAGAGTACGGTAACCATTGAGAATATTCACCAGCATTTTGATATGGGCAAGCCCAAAGCCCTGGCTATCTGGGATGCTTGTAAGGAGATCGCCTTCCCTAAATTACTCATCCTGTTCTGTATCCTGGCGGTATTCGCGCCGGCATTTAGTATGGGTGGTATTCCGGGTTCATTGTTTCTGCCGTTGGCATTGGCAATCGGTTTCAGTATGATCATTTCTTACTTCCTGGCGCAAACCTTTGTACCGGTAATGGCTAACTGGCTGATGAAAATTAAACATCACCACAAACCAAACGGTGAGGAAATGACCGATGCCGAAGAGTTTGCTGCAGCAGGCCTTGACAGCGAAGGCGAGCACGATACCTGGGCACAAAAAGGCCAGCTGGTTGAACGTGCCGACAGCAATCGAGATGACAAGATAAGCCGCTTTGAACGCATCCGCATGAGCTATATGCGCTTTATTGACAAGATGGTGCCTTTCCGCAAGCCCATTGTTATCGGCTATTTATTGATAACCGTGATAGCTGCAGGTTTTATGATGAACACCATTGGCCGCGATGTATTGCCCAAGGTTAACGGCGGTCAGTTCCAGCTACGCATCCGTGCTGCTGAAGGCACCCGTATTGAGAGTACAGAGAAGAAAACGCTGGAAACCATCAACGCTATTAACAGCATAACCGGGCCGGAGAATGTGGCCATTAGTTCTGCTTACGTGGGTACCCACCCGGCATTGTTCTCTATTAGCCCTATTTTCCTTTGGATGGCGCAGCCGCATGAGGCAATTATTCAGGTGGCTTTGAAAGAGGATTATCATGCCAATTTAGATGAACTGAAAGAAAAGATCCGCGCCAAAGTGAGCAAGGAGATCCCTGATATCAAACTTTCGTTTGAGCCGATAGAATTAACAGACAAGATCCTGAGCCAAGGTTCCCCTACTCCGGTTGAGGTAAGGATCTCAGGTCGTAACAAACAACTGAATGAGGAATATTCCAACAAGCTGATCGCTCAGTTACAGAAGATAGACTATCTGCGCGATGTACAGTTGGGCCAGTCAACCAAATATCCAGCTATTAAAGTAGAGGTCGACCGCCAGCGTGCAGCGCAATTGGGTGTGGATATGAACGATATATCACGCTCATTGATCGCATCTACCTCATCATCCCGGTATACCGAGAAGAATATATGGGTGGATGAAAAAGCAGGCTATAGCTACAGTGTACAGATCCAGGTGCCTGAAGCAAAAATGAGCAGCATTAACGATATAGGAGAAACGCCTATCCTGCGCAACTCAGACCGCCCTGTGCTAAGCGATGTGGCCACCATCACCCCTGGTACAACCTACGGTGAAAACGATAACTTAGGTGCCATGCCGGTACTATCGGTTACCGCTAACCTAAACAATCACGACTTAGGTTCGGCATCAAAAGACGTACAAAAGGCCATCAACAACCTTGGTCAACTGCCTCGCGGTTTAAACGTGGAAATGATCGGTTTAACCCAAACCCTTGGCGACACCATGAGTAGTTTGGAGAATGGCTTGATAGTAGCCATTGTAGTGATCTTCCTGATGTTGGCAGCCAATTTCCAATCGTTCAAAGTATCGGGCGTGGTATTAGTGACTGTTCCCGCTGTAATACTGGGCTCGCTGCTATTATTGATCATCTGTGGTTCTACATTGAACCTGCAATCGTACATGGGCATGATCATGTCTGTGGGGGTATCCATTTCCAACGCGGTGCTCCTCATTACCAATGCCGAGCAATTGCGTAAGCATAATGGTAACGCGTTGCAATCAGCTAAAGAAGCTGCCGCACTTCGTATGCGCCCTATTGTGATGACCGCTTTGGCAATGGTTGTGGGTATGATACCTATGGCAAGCGGTTTAGGCGAGGCCGGCGACCAATCATCACCATTGGGCCGTGCTGTTGTGGGTGGGCTTATTGCTTCTACCTTTGCAGCATTGTTCATCCTGCCGCTGGCTTTTGCATGGGGCCAGGGCAATGCCACCACCCAAAGCGTATCGCTCGATCCTGAAGACGAAGAAAGTAAATTTTATATCAACACAAACACTCCTGTCACTCACTAATATGAACAAGTCATCCATCATAAATTTATTAAAGGTATCAGCAGTGGCGCTGGCATTGCAGGCCTGCGGCTCGTCTGAATCAAAAGACAAAAAAGCAGAAACTACTGAGGCACCTGCTACCGAAGTGATCAACCTGCAAAAAGGCTCCATCATTACTGCATTTAACGTTCCAGGCGAACTGGTGGCCTACCAACAGGTTGACCTTTACGCCAAGGTGAACAGCTTCATCAAAAACTATATGCCGATATAGGCACGCAAGTTAAGGCCGGCCAGCTATTGGCCACAATGGAAGCACCTGAGGTAAACTCACAGTTATCAGGTGCGCAGTCAAGGCTGCAATCGCAGGAAGCGGTTTATCAAGCCAGCAAAGCTACCTACAAACGTTTGTTAGAAACCAGCAAAACGCCGGGCACGGTATCGCCTAATGAATTGGATCTGGCCCTGGCCAAACAAAACTCAGACCTGGCTCAGTTAGAAGCTGCCCGTGCAGCTTATAAAGAAAGTGGTGCTAACCGCGATTATCTTACCATCCGTGCGCCTTTTGATGGTATCATCACCGCACGTAACGTAAGTATGGGTGCTTATGTAGGCCCATCAGGTAAAGGCTCTGAGATGCCTGTGTTTACCCTGCAGGAGCAAAAGAAACTACGCCTTGCGGTAAGTGTGCCGGAGAATTATACAGGTGCCTTAAGCGATAAAAGCGATATCAGCTTTACGGTAAAAGCATTCCCCGGCCAAACTTTTAATGCCAAGGTAAACCGTTTGGCTGGTGCATTAGATTCAAAACTGCGTGCACAACGTATTGAAATGGATGTAACCAACGCCGACAAAAAACTATTGCCCGGCATGGTAGCAGAGGTACATATCCCCATAGCAGGCGATGGTGGCGCTTTTGTAGTACCAAGCAAAGCGATATTAAATTCAACCCTGGGCGTTTACCTGATAGTAGTGACTAACGGTAAAGTAAAATGGGTACCGGTAACCGCAGGCCGCCAGGCTGATGATAAAACCGAAGTATTCGGTCAGCTAAACCCAGGCGACCAGGTAGTAAAAACAGCCAGCGAAGAAATAAGAGACGGCAGCGAGGTGAAAACCACGCCGGCCAAAGATTAATACTCCGAGAGGTTTATTTGTTTAGTTAGAAAGGCTGCCTGTAATGGGTGGCCTTTTTTATGCTTCATCATTACGGCATAATTAACATCAACTTAACGTAGTCTTTGTAGCTTAGCGCATTGTACCTGTTTAAACAGTAAAACGATGTATCGTAGTCTACTTATTGCCGCCGGATTGTTGCTATCAGGCTATCAAAGCTTGTTGGCCCAGGATCTCCAAACAC
>JAESTD010000171.1 GCA_016763755.1 Mucilaginibacter sp. | reverse complement strand
TTTTGCATTCGCCGTGTTTCAATTTATAGTCAAACAACATTTCGCCTTCTTTTACCTGAATATCAAAGTAATAATTGCGTACGTAATCTGGGTATTTATCTTCCAGTCGGGCTATTTGGAGGTCGTGGGTGGCTACCATGCCCACACCTTTTTTTGCAATGAGTTGTTCGATAACAGCTTTACTTCCCAGATACTTATCCATAGAGTTGGTGCCACGCAGCATTTCATCTATCAAAAAGAAAACACGGTGTTCGTGCTCAACAGCGGAGAGTAACATTTGCAGGCGATCAAGTTCGGCTTTAAATGTTGAGGTACTTTCATTCAGCGAATCTTTGATACGCATATAACTTACAATGGTGATAACCGATACTTCCATTGCCGATGCACAAACCGGTGCACCGCTAAGCGCCAGTACGGTGTTTATACCGATTGTACGCAGAAAGGTGCTCTTGCCGGCCATGTTAGAGCCGGTGATGATATCTATATTAAACGCATTTTGCAGGTCATAATCGTTATCAACCCGTTTACCTCGGATAAGTGGATGGGCGATATTCTTTGCCTTAAGTGTATATCCTTCGGTGTCGGCAATGACAGGGTAAACCCACTCAGGGTAGTTAATGGCCGGTACGGCAAGGCTGATGAGCGCTTCATATTCGGCAATTACATTGAATGCTTCTTCAAGATTATCCTGATTGTTTTTTTTCCAGTTTTCTATGGCGATAAGCTGTCGTATGTCCCAAATAAATAATGCATTCAAAACCACCATCATGATCATATTAAGGCGGTAATTAAGTTTGTTAAGCAAATCAGACAATTGCTCAATACGTATTGAAACATGAAAACCATTCTTATCTACCAGTTTTTCGCTGATATGCTTGCTGTAGTCGGCTTCCCAAGTTTGCTGTTCTATGTTTTGAAAAGCGAGAGCAAAATGCCTAAGCGAAGCATCAATTTTTCCTGCTATGAGGTCTGTTTTCTTAACAATTTTTGACCGCGACGACGCCTGCCTGTAATTGAACCACAAAACAGGTACAATCAAATACCATGCGGGTTGATAAAAAATGCCTGCGATAGCCAAAACCAGTAGTATAAAAGGCGCAAATTTTATATAGGATTCAATAAATTTTTTATCGTTAAGTTCAACGGGCGTTTTAAGATATTTAACGAGATTTGAAATCTGATCGCGTTGTTGCTTCAAAGAAAATAGCAGGTTGCTTTGGTATTCAAGTTTCCAATCGGGTTTGTTTACCAATTCCTTAACTGCAGCTTGCCGGGCAACAATAAGTTCTTTTGGAGCTGGTGCGTTCAACCAGTTAGCAAGTTTAACAGCGCCGTAAACCGTTGCGCTCCTGTTTATTAATTGAAAAAGGGAATTTTTACCGAAGATGTCGAGGTCTGAGGTGTAGATGTGTTTATCATCAGTGAACCAACTTCCATCATGGTAAATGTTTGCATGTTGCTCAATACTGGCGATCTCGTTCTCATTTACTTTTTTTAAGTCCTGGTAATATTTGCTTTCTATCTCAAATTTGTTCTGTTGTTTAACCAGGCCTGCAAATACAAAAGACAATACAATACCTGACAAAATGACTATTGAAATCTCGTCATAACTTACTGACAGTACTATAGACCCTATAAATAACAAAAAAATACCAAGCCGGTAAAGAGAGTGAGTATTTACTTTGCCTGCAAATTCATCGGCTTTTTGCTGGGCTGTTGCGGCTTGGGCGGCGTAATTATCAATAATGGTTTGTTGCACAGATATAGGTATTTTTGCAGCTTCAATTTTACGATAATAAGATAACATATCCACCAAAATAGTTACAGCAAGGCATGAAGATAACATTCATTACCGTTGGCAAAACCGAAGACGCTTACCTCAAGGAAGGGATTGAAAAATACGTAAAGCGCCTTAAACATTACACCAAACTTGAACTGTTAGACCTGCCAGAGCTTAAAAATACCAAAGCACTTACTGAAGATCAGCAGAAAACCAAAGAGGCCGAAATGATCCTGAAGAAAGTAACTCCTCAAGATCATTTAATATTACTTGATGAAGGGGGCGTGGAGTATACTTCGGTACAATTTGCCAATTACATTAACAAGCGCTCGGTAAGTTCATCAGCCGATATCATTTTTGTGGTGGGCGGGCCGTATGGTTTCCACGAGTCGGTTTACCAGCGGGCAAATGATAAGCTGTCACTCAGCCGCATGACCTTCTCGCACCAGATGGTGCGCCTGTTTTTTGTAGAGCAGTTGTACCGAGCCTATACAATTATTAAGGGAGAGCCGTATCATCATCAATGATCATGATCTGCACATCTATGATCTATTTCCAGACTCCTAACAATCTTCTCAGTAATATAATCTCTGAGGTGTGATACGAATTATGGTCGGCCACCTGTAATGCTTCGCGCAAGATACTTTGTCCATCTCCATGAGGTATCGCTTCATAAATATCTCCGCTTTGCAATAGTTCGATGAACGCTTTGCGATCTGCTTTGATGGCGGCAACGGTTTTATCCCAGGCGCCATCTGCAGGCTCGGCTTCTTTTGGCCAGTAATCATCAGGCCATTTAGGCGATTGGTGGTTGCCATCCTTACTAAACTCCAGCATGTCCCATTGCGCAATGCGGATATGCTCGGCCAGTTGCCAGATGCTGTACGGCAGGCCGTGTGGTTTTATCCCCAGTTTATCGGCGGGGATGCCATCTAATGCATCTTCTAAAGTGGCGTGTGCGCCGCCGCCTTCAAGTAGTTTTATCAATTCTTTTATCAGGATGTCGTGCTGGTTACTCATGGTCTTGTGTTTTTTAGGAATAACAAATCGGTTACAGGTTTGATTTGTCGCAATCAATATTTAAGTTTATCAGCAAAAAGCAAAACCCATCATCGTGATAAAAAAATTACTCCTGTGTTCGCTATATGTATTGGCCTTTACGGCTTGTAAAAAGGACGGTGGCAACGCCATGGATAACGGCTTAAAAGACGACGGTACCTTTACCCGTTATGAAGACCATTTTCTGGAAGAACTATGGAAAATAAATCCAGATTGGGCAACATCCGTAGGTTACCATAAGTATGATAGCCTGCTGATAGTGCCAAACGCCAAAGCCCGCGAAACACAACTCAAATTTGCCAAAGTGCAGCTTGATTCGCTGAGCCGCTATGAGCCCGGCCTTCTTACTGATAATAATAAAATAGACCACTCTGTAATGAAGAACCAATTGGAATCAACCCAATGGGGGATCGAACAATTGAAAGCCTACGAGTGGGATCCATCATCGTACAACGTTACGGGAAGCTTTGCCTTTATCCTGAATGAGCATTATGCGCCGCTGCAAAAACGTTTGCGTAGTTTTTATCAGAAAATGGAGAATATACCGGCTTATTATAAGGCTGCGGAATTGCAGTTGAAAAATCCGGTAAAGGAATTGACTGATCTTGCTGTTGAACAAAACGAAGGCGGACTAAGTATTTTTGAGGGTGATTTGGCCGACTCGCTTAAGAAAAGCAAACTACCCGATGCTGAGCAAAAACAAATTACCGACCGCGCAAGATTATCTGCCGACGCCATAAAAGCCTATGTTGCTTATTTAAAGGCCATGAAGAATGATAAGCCACGTAGTTTCCGTTTAGGCAAAGAACTTTATGAGGCGAAGTTTAAATACGATATCCAGGCCGAGGGAACTGCTCAACAAACTTATAACGCTGCCGTAGAGCGCAAAAAATACTTGCATAAAGAAATGGCTAAAATAAGCCGCCAACTTTGGCCTAAGTATTTTAAAACCGAAGCTGCGCCCAAAGATTCGTTGGAGATGATTAGCCGCGTAATAGATACCTTATCGGCAAGCCATGTTAAGCCTGATGAGTTCCAATCGGCTATTGAGAAGGAAATACCGAAGTTGACTGCCTTCATCAAATCAAAAGATCTGGTAACACTTGACCCTACGAAACCTTTGGTGGTGCGTAAGGAGCCTGCCTATATGGCGGGTGTGGCAGGTGCATCCATAAGTGCACCGGGCCCGTATGATAAAACAGGAAATACTTATTATAATGTAGGCAGTTTAAAAGGCTGGTCGGCAGAGCGAGCTGAAAGCTACCTGCGCGAATACAATGATTATATTTTGCAGATCCTTTGTATTCATGAAGCAATCCCCGGCCACTACACCCAATTGGTTTACGCCAACCAGGCACCGAGCATGATCAAGTCTGTGCTGGGTAATGGAGCCATGGTTGAAGGTTGGGCAGTTTTCAGCGAGCAGGAGATGATGGATGCCGGTTTTGGCAATAACGCGCCCGAGATGCGCCTGATGTGGTACAAATGGCACCTGCGCTCGGTTTGCAATACCATATTGGATTACAGCGTACACGCCGGCAATATGACCAAAGAGCAAGCGGTTAAGATGTTAACCAAAGAAGCATTTCAGCAACAAGCCGAAGCCGATGGTAAATGGAAGCGCGTAAGCGTTACCAGCGTACAATTAACCAGCTATTTTACCGGCTACAAAGAGATAAACCAACTTTACCAGGACTGGCAAAAGAAACAAGCCGATAAGTTTAAAGTGAAAGACTTTAACGAGAAGTTCCTGAGTTATGGCAGCGCACCTGTTAAATTTATTAAAGAAGCGATGTTTGCACCACCTAAGGCGGAGAAGCAATAAGCCTTAAGTCAAAATTCAAAGGTAAAATTAAAAAGCCCGTCCTGTTGATGCAGAGCGGGCTTTTTCTATATAAAACATGTCATTGCGAGGAGCGTAGCGACGTGGCAATCTCATCGCGTTTTGTTCTGAACCATGATTAGCCTGATTTTATGATTACATGATTTAAATTTCTAATCATGTAATCATAAAATCCTTTAATCACGGTTCAAAACGGCGAGGAAATTGCTACGCTATCGCTCGCAATGACCTAAGGATGTTTTATTACGGTATCAGATCCTCAAACTTTTCCCAAAAACCATCTTTTGGTAGCGATGCCACTATCTCGATCGGCTCATTCTTAACCGGATGGATAAATTTTAGGCGACGTGCATGCAAACAGATGCTTTTACGCAGGCTACCGCGGGGGTAACCGTATTTGTTATCGCCAACAATGGGGCAACCCAGGGTAGATAGTTGTACACGGATTTGGTGCGGGCGACCGGTTATCGGATCAACCTCAATAACAGAATAACCATCGCGCTGACCAACCAGTTTGTAGTTCAGTTCAGAACGTAGGCTGCCCTGCACCTCTTTATCGTGCGCCTTGGTAACATTCTTCTGCGAATTTTTTACGAGCCAGTGTACCAGGTTGCCTGCCTCTGGTTGAGGTTTCTGGCGGGTAATGGCAAAGTAGGTTTTGTGCATGTCGCGGTTCTTGAACATCTTGTTTATCCTGTCCAACGCTTTGCTGGTTTTGGCGAAAAGGATAACGCCACTTACCGGGCGATCAAGGCGGTGTACTACACCCAGGAAGGCACCATTAGGCTTGTTGTATTTTGCTGCGATGTAGCGCTTTACTTTCTCGTCAAGCGGCTCATCACCGGTCTCATCAACTTGAACAATATCGCCCGCGCGCTTATTTATGGCAATGAGGTGGTTATCCTCATATAGCACATCAGCGTCGGTAATGTCTTTATTTATATAGTTGTGTTCGGGTCGCGCCATTGGTTGTCTGAACTCGAATTTTTAGAATTAAAAGAATTAATAAAATATATCTAAAGCATCATTGCGAGGGAGCCTCTCCTCACACCCCTCTCCGAGGGAGAGGGGCTTTAAAAATTAGTGTTTTTAAAAGTCTCCCTTTCGGGGGAGATTATTCACGGTATTATAATTGTAGGCGTTCATGAATGCTTCGCAATTTAGAGGGGGCTACTTTACTAATACTCTTCCTTCTCGCTTGGGAAGCTTTTTGCTTTTACATCGGTAACATAGTTGCCAATGGCGTTGTTCATTACATCAAACAGATCGGCGTACTGGCGCAGGAAACGGGGTTTAAAACCTTTGTTGATTCCCAGCATATCATGTATTACCAATACCTGGCCGTCGCAGTGCTGGCCGGCACCAATCCCGATGGTTGGGATGTGCAGGCTTTCACTTACCGCTTTAGCCAGTTTGGCCGGTATTTTTTCAAGCACCACGGCAAAGCAACCCAGCTCTTCGAGCTTTTTAGCATCTTCTTTTAATTTGGCGGCTTCGGCCTCTTCTTTGGCGCGTACGGTGTAGGTGCCAAATTTATATATCGATTGCGGGGTTAAACCCAGGTGTCC
>JAESTD010000170.1 GCA_016763755.1 Mucilaginibacter sp. | reverse complement strand
GTATTGCAGGAACTGATGGTGAACATGCGCAAGCACAGCAGAGCATCGCTCGTGACGGTCGCGTTCCGGAGGTTGGGGAAACAATGTTCGGTGATCTATACGGACAATGGTATCGGGATGCCGGACAGCTATCATTCCGGGAACGGGATCAGGCATACGGAAAACCGCATGTCCGCGATCGGCGGCAGTATTATCTTTGAAAACGGCCGGGAAAGCGGGCTGCAGGTACAGCTTTCTTTTTCTGCTGCTTAAATCTTGACCTGATGATTGAAAAAGTCCTGATCGCTGAAGATCATGAATCTGCGAATATTTCTGTACGCAAGACCATGGATGACCTGGGCCTGCCGCATATCCATGCTTATTATTGTGATGATGCGCTGAACATGATCCGGCTGGCGCTGAAGGAAAATGAGCCTTATCGTTTACTGATCACGGACCTGTCCTTCGAGGATGACGGTTCACCACAGCAACTAAAGGGCGGGGAGCAACTGATCCGGGCGGCGCGGCTGATACAGCCGGAACTGAAGGTGCTGGTATTCTCGGGTGAACAACGCCCGGCTGTGATCGGGAGGCTGTTCAGCGAACTGCATATCGATGGTTATGTTCGGAAGGCGCGGCACGACGCAGAACATCTGCGTTCGGCGATCGCGATGATCGGGCAGCACCGGCGCTATTTGCCGGATGGCTACCGGCAGTCGATCCGGCAGGTGGCGGATGCGCTGACGGATTATGAGCGGGCGATCATCAGGCAACTGGCCGGTGGAATGCTGCAGAAGCAGTTACCGGACTGGCTGACGGAGCAGGGCATGCCGAACGCGAGTTTGCGCAGCGTGGAAAAAGCGCTGCACCGGGCAAGGACCTTGCTGGAGGTAGCGAGTAATCAGCAGCTGGTGGCTTATTGTAAAGATGCCGGTTTGATCTGAGTTTTTAAAAGGTCAGATCCTGGCCCGCCGCGGGCGCTTGGGTTTTTCGTTTTCCGTTCTGGTGATCCTTGGAGATATCCGGATAGTTTCTTCCTGCTGTACTGCCGCTCTTTCAATAGTTGTCTGATGGACAGAAGGTGACTGGCCCGCTAATTCAGGGTTGATGTTGACGGTCAGTTCCCGGCCCTGCATGTCCTGTCCGTTCAGGGAGGTGGCTGCATTTTCTGCGCCTTCGCTGTCTTTCATTTCGATGAAGGCGTATCCCTTGCATTTTTTGGTCTTTTTATCCCGTACGATCTTGATGGTTTCGATGTCCCCGTAAGGGGCGATCAGGAGGGCAAGTTCCATTTCGGTGATTCCGAGTGGAAAGCCGCTGACAAAGAGTTTTTTCATAGTGCATTGCAAATTTAATTAAATTTTTGGCGCGTGCGGTTTCCCGCAAAAATAGGTTGTATAGAGGCGGTAAATTTGGATCATAAAACGAAAAGATCATGAAACTATTTATCCTGCAGGTCAGCACGAGCTTACTTTTTGCCTTGAACGGCGGCGGTACGGGCAACATGGTTTATGTCTGTGATAGTCCGAACGCGAAACGTTATCACTTGAAGGAACATTGCCGCGGGTTAAGTAATTGTACGTACACGATCATAAAAGTAAGCGTAGACCAGGCTAAGAAAAGCGGCAAGACGCTTTGTCACTGGGAAGACTAAAATATAAAACCTAAACCTTATCACATTTATTCATGAACAGGTATCGATACCCGGTAAGCCGGTTCGTCCGGCGGGTCCCGGGAACTGGCAGGGAAACAGACCCGCATTTAAGAGGGAACGGTGCTGATCAACAAACAGAATCGCCGGAACACGGAACGTATGGTGGTCTGCTCTTTCACCCAAATTGGAAAGCTAAGCGTGCGGAAGTTTTATTACGGGATGGCGGGCGCTGTGTGATATGCGCGGCTGAGGAAGACCTACAGATCCATCACCGACAATACCACTTCATTAGCCAGCAGCAAAAGTTCAAAATGCCCTGGGATTACGAGGGCAAGTTATTGATCACCCTTTGTAAAAGCTGTCACAACCGCGGCCACAATAAATTCAAAGTGCCCGTTAAATATATTTAGATATGGGCTTATTTAGTTTTTTTAGTCAGAAGGGCGGAAGTTCACCCGCCACAACGGATGTTGCCGTAGATCCTCCAAACATGGCAAGACCGTTGCCGGAAATTGCCGAGAACATATTTATAGAAACCCTACCGGAAGAAACTGACCGGAAGGGCGGTCGTTTTACAGCCGAATATTCAAATCAAACAATGGAAACACCAAATGCAGTGGCAGATAACAATATTAACGTGTTATATGCTTTTTTAGACCAGAACCATGAAGGTAAAGGTTATGACGATGCCTTGCTCAATCCGGATACCAGTCACCTGAAACAAAATCTGGAAGCTTTGACCAATGACCTGGTGAGGACACTGAACAAGGTCAAGACATTTTACGAGGATTTTATACAGGAAACGGAATACCACATTCTCAGCCGTGGCCGCAGTGGTATGGTCGATATCGTGGAGGAGCTGGAAATGAAGAAAAGGATCGCAACAGCTCACATGGTAAAGGTCCGCGAGATCGAAGAAAGCACGTTGCAGAGAAAAGGTGACGTTCAGGGTATCCTGTTAAGCTACACCAGGGGATTTAACAACGGGCTGGCAGCGATTTCGAATCACACCATACTCACCAAACGTTTTTAAGATGAAAAATTGGTGGATCAAATTCGGTTGTTTCCTAACGGGTTATAATTATCATATCCTGATGGCTTCCAGCGAGGTGGCGATCAAAAGTTTAAAAAAATATACTTCCGCGATGCTGATCGTTTGCCTGGTCTGGTCTTTTATCGGGTTCGTTTTTACGGAACGTTACCTGAAAGCGGACCTCATGGCTGCACTGCTTGGCGGCGCGGCATTGTGTTTTGTGATCATTCAGATCGAGCGGCAGATCATACTTTCTACAGGGACAAATAAGTTGATGTATGCTTTCCGGACAGGAATAGCGATCGTGATGGCCCTGATTGGGTCAATCATCGTTGATCAAATCATTTTTCAGAAAGATATTGAACTGGGTAAGATCCAGACATTGAACGAAAAGGTGAACCGTATCCTGCCGGATAGGACAGCGGAACTCAAAAACCAGATTCGCGAGTTGGATCATTCAATCGAGATGAAGGATGAGGAGCGAAAAAAGCTTGTTCTGGATGTAACCGCTCATCCGACAATAAAGTCGGTGACCACACAGTCGAAAAACGAGCCTGTTGTGACCAGTACCAAAGATTCTGCGCAGAACGAAAGGCAAACGGTAAAGATCGTGAAGAGTACGTCGGTCAGCAGTGTTTCAGTGGCAAACCCGAATATCGTTTTGCTGAACCCGTTGAATGAGATGATCGCGAGTCTGAGAGTGGTGAAAGCAACTAAAGAATCTTCGCTGATCAAGCTTCGGACAGATGTGGAGCAGGAGATCAGGGACAAAACGGGGTTCCTGGACGAATTAACGGTAATGGTCGGTCTGATCAAAAACTCGGGCGTGGCGCTGTTTGTCTGGCTGCTTTGGTTATGTTTTCTGATCGCTATCGAGATGTTCGTTTTGGTGAGCAAAAGCGGTGATACGGAAAACGATTACGACCTGACCGTGAAACATCATATGGATTTGCAAAAAAGAAAATTGCAGTTAATGGCAGCGCAGATCCAGGGTACGATCAATTGAAAAGGAGACCTGAACCAAATCACAATCATTTAGCATGAAAACCATAATTTTTCTTTTGCTCTCTGCCGGGATCTTATTTCTGACATCTTGTGGCAGTGATACGCAGATCGGCGAGAATACATTTGTCCACAAGGATAAGATCTACAGGGTGATCGATAACGAGGTCCGGGAGATCGGTGACCTTTCTGCCAAGGAGATCAAACGCTTCGAAGTATCGAAGCCGAAACAAAAGGACTTAGGCATGAGTAGCATGAGCTTTGTTAAGCCTGGCGCTTATGCAACCTTAAAGGCACTTTATCGCGGTAACTTCCTCTATTATACATTGACCGTAAACGGGTTGAACGATCTTCGGGATAGTTACAATGCAGGGTCGTTAACGATAGAGTTTATCGATGAATTCGGTTTCATCATGCATTCAACAGAGATCCGGACCAATGAACTGATCGGCGAATTGGGTGATAATGGTAAATACTTTGACTTCATATATCACGGCAAGACAGAAATGAGCACAGAGATCAATGCTGCCATCAAACGTTACGACGTGACGGCGAGTATTAAACGGAGAAGTTATTACGGTTATTAGCGGCCTGGATTGTGTCTTTAAATATTAACTGATGAAATTACTTGAAAACGAAAATATCCTGACGACTGCGGATGATAATACGGTGGTGCTGACCAATTATCGTGTGCGCTCCGTTGCCAGCAAAGCTTGGGGGCATTCGCAAACGACATCGATCATGCTGGAAAAGATCAGCTCTGTTCAATTGGTTTACCTTAGTTTTCCGGTCTTGTTAGTACTATCCGGAATTACGGGGCTTGTTGCGATCGGTCTGATGTCCAACAGTGGGGAATCACCGCTGATTTTCGTTATCGCTACGATTTTATTTATCGCCGGTTATTTTGGCAGCAGGCGCCATGTGTGTTCGATCGCTTCGGACGGTGGTGCCAAGATTATATTTACGATCAAGGGCATCAATAAAGAACAGGTACAGGGATTTGTAGAGAATGTGGAACTGGCCAAGCATAACAAAATGAAAATGCCAGTTGGGTATTAGTGCTCATGTAAACCCGGTAGTAGTGATATTAGCATTATCAACATGATTTGCCTTGGATGTTTTGATATGATGTGTTAGATAGTTAGTTAAATGCGCTGTGCGGTAACCCGCATGGCGCATTGTTTTTTCCGGCTAATTTTGTTTACATAAAACTTGAACCGATGACAATGGACTTCAAAGACGAGGTGCTGCAACTAGCTAACCGTGTCGAAAAATTACTTCCGCAAATAAAAACAGAAGAGGCGACAAAAAACGCATTGATCATGCCTTTTATAAAGGTGTTAGGATATGACGTATTTAATCCTTTCGAGGTAAACCCGGAATTCATCGCGGATATCGGCATTAAAAAGGGGGAGAAGGTGGATTATGCGATCATGAAAGAAGCCGAGCCGGCAATCTTAGTGGAGTGCAAACATCATCTGGAAAAGTTGGATCCGCATAATTCGCAGTTGTTCCGTTATTTTCATACGACGAAGGCAAAGTTCGGCTTATTGACGAATGGTCTGAATTACCGCTTTTATACTGACCTGGTGGAGACCAATAAGATGGATAGTTCGCCGTTCTTTGAGTTCAATATCACGGAGATCAAAGAGGCGGATATGATCGAACTTAAGAAGTTCCATAAATCTTACTTTGATGTAGACAGTATCACCAATACGGCGAGCGAGCTGAAATACCTGAACGAGCTGAAGAATCTGATCAATAGGGAACTGATCTCGCCTTCAGATACTTTCGTGACCTTTTTTGCGAAACAGGTCTATTCCGGGCAGGTAACAGCAAGGGTTAAAGAACAGTTTGGGCCGATCATTAAGCGTTCTTTTGGTTCCTTGATCAGTGATGCCATCAATGAGCGGCTAAAGTCTGCCCTTAACCAGGAGAAACAACTTGAGGTCGCGGAAACGGTGAAGCAGGAAGAACCTCCGGCAATTGGGGGAACAGAACCGGGGATCGTGACAACGGAGGAGGAAATGGAAGGATTTTACATTGTCAAGTCTTTGCTGCGCCAGCATGTGGATGCGAAGCGGGTGACATACAGGGATGCGTTGTCTTATTTCGCGATCCTGCTGGACGATAATAACCGGAAAACGATCTGCAGGTTATATTTCAACGGCACAAAAAAATACTTGGTTTTACTGGACGAAGCTAAGAAAGAGCTAAAGTTTGAGGTGAAGTCACTGGATGAGATTTATCAGCATGGGGATGCTCTGCTGGAAGTTATTACCAGGTTGGAGAAGACGAAGAATTAGATAACACCTAGATTAACCAACGGAAGCGATCAAACCATTCTAAAAATCTTGTCAAGGATATAGGCCTCTAAAATTTCTAATTATTCGGAAGTTTTTGTTGGTTTTGCTGTTTCTGGTCGTGTTTATTTTATAATCACCGGGGGCGGCTGGTGCAAAAAACGGTTCCTGGTGGTTCGGCGATTTACATGATCTACGATACGCTAACCGCCCGATATTGATGCAGGATGGCAATATGCGCGCTGCACATCAGTGGAACTATATTAAATACGACGGTAAGGGCCGCCCGGCAAGCCAGGGTATCTACCTTGGTGATGTGAACCTTACCCAGGCAGCCATGCAGACCTATGTTGACGGTCTTGATTACAGCGTTAACTATTATGAGAATCCCAACGCCACGCTGATCAACGGGGGGTATTATACCAATAACATATTTCCCAAAGTTAATAACGTAACCGGCAGCACGGCTTTGCAGCCCCTAACCGATGCCTATTACGATACCTATGACCTGGATAGAAATGGCAGCGCGAATTTTAGCTACCAGGCGCAGGGGCTTAGCAATGAGGCTACGCCAAGCAGCTTGGTACGGGGTAGGTTAACGGTTACCAGTAAAACCATTGTGGGACCGGGCCTAACGTCGGGGACCTGGCTGACTTCGGCTGTGTTTTATGACAGCCGCGGCCGGGCCATTCAGACCCAGTCACGCAACCATACCAATTCAGCGGCTACGCTGACGGATATCAGCACTACGGTGCCTGACTTTACGGGAAAGCCTTTGCAAACAAAAGTGATCAAAGTGCTTTATGGCACTACCACGACGGTGGTCTCCACACCGGCTTACGACCATCATGACCGCCTACTTAGTGTAGACCAGGTCAATAACGGTGCGGCAGCCATTCGCGTAGGTGCATATACCTACAATGAACTGGGCCAAATGATCACCAAAAAGTTGCATTCGAAAAATGCGGGCAGTACCTTTATGCAATCGGTCGATTACCATTTCAATATCAGGGGGCAAATGCTGAGCATCAATAACAGTACCTTAACGGCAGGGAGCAACAACACGGCAGGGACAAATGCCCTGTTCGGGATGGAGTTCCTGTACAATAAAGTAGATGCCGCCCCGAATTCGCTGAACAATACGCCGTATTACAACGGCATGATCTCTGCAGTCAAATGGATGGCCAAGACCACTACACTCAGCGAACGCAGTTATAATTACACCTATGATGACCAGAACCGGCTGACCGGTGCGGGTTACGCCGACCAGGCCGCGGGGCAAGGCGTGTGGGGCAATACGGGTACATACGATGAAAATACGATAACATATGATTATAACGGCAATATCGTAACCCTAAAGCGCAATGCGATCGTAAGCGGCAGTACGCAGGCTGTAGACAATTTAGCTTACACCTATAATGGCAATAAGCTGAATACGGTGACGGATGGAACCGGTGCCAATTATACAGGCTTTGGCTACCGCAACCTTACGGGCAGCAGTACGGCCTACACCTATGATGCCAATGGCAATCTGCTGACGGATGCCTACAAGGCCACCACCAGTACATATAATGTATTGAACCGGGTGAGCAAGGTGACTATAAATACAGCTACGGGTAAGTATATCAACTACACCTACGACGCTTCGGCTGTACTGATCAGGAAGCAGCAGTATGATAACAATGCGTTGGTTAGAACTACCGACTATGTGGATGGTTTTACGGGTGAGAATGCTGCGTTAAGCTATTTCCCGATGCCGGAGGGCCGGATCATTAATAGTGGAGGGACGTTAACGCCCGAATATTTTACTGCCGACCAGCAGGGCAATGTGCGGGTGAGCTTCCAGGAGCAGGGCACCACAGGCGTCGCGGTGGTCAAACAGGAGAACAGTTATTCTCCCTTCGGCCTCGTCATGCCGAACAGCCAGATCACAACACCAACGTTAGCGAATAAAAAATTATATAATGGCGGCAGTGAATGGCAAAATGATTACGGCAACCTGCCGGATCTTTATCAGACCTTTTACCGGAGCTATGATGCGGCATTGGGCAGATTCACAGGCATTGATCCTAAAGCCGAATTAACCGAATCATTGAGCCCGTATCATTACGCGGCGAACAACTCGGTGTCATTTAATGATCCGATGGGGGATATGGTTTTTGAGAACGGGCGAAATGTTACTCATCATGCGGGTGAGGGTCAGGACAGCTTTAGGCCGTATAGTGGATTTGATAATTGGTTAAACATGAATGTCAAGGCGATGGATGGGGGCGGCGGTGGTCCTGGTGATCAAAGTGATCTTGAGGCTGCAAAAGCCGGTGACCCTGCAGCACTAGCCAGATATGCAGCAGCAAATGGAGCAACTCCATATTATCCACCGGGATTTGATATCTATCTTGACAGAGAAGGAAAAATCATCACTATGTCACCTAATTCAAATTTGACGGATGGTAAAAACCGATTTTATCAGTCTGACAGAACTACGATTGAAGGACGCGCTGCTGTATCTGGAAATGTTAGAGAACTAACAATTCAAGAGGCCAATTCTCTTATGAACGCCAATCAAGTAAGCGGGAATGATATCTTCCTAGGCCTTCTAGGAGTGTCACTAGACGAAATGAGTAAAACGCGATCGTCCGTGGGAGTTTATACCCAAAGAGTTGCTTTTAGTTATCATGCAAATGGATGGCCCGGTAGTCAATATGTAAATACTTTCAAGATTGGAAAAGGGTTAGATCGGCTATCCACTGGCTTGAGTATTTATGCCACTGCTAAATCTTATTCGGAAATTTACCATGGAAATAGATCAGCATTGACTATTACTGACGCAGGGGTAGGAACGGTCGGTTTAGGAGCGAAGGGTATTTCTTACCTTACTGGCGTAGAAATTCCTTATGTAGGCGAGTTTGTTGCTATCTATGGTACATTTCGTTTGGGTTGGGATGTTGGTAAAATTATGGGCGAGGGAAACAAGCAATACCTCGAATCCTCAAGAAATGAGGGTTGTAATATATGCACACTGCCACATTAATTAAATTTATGAAGAACTATTATTACTTATTTTGGGTTGATGCAATAAAGCGTTTTAAGAAGCACCACCCTACGAAAAAATACGGCGATCAGAAACTTTTAATACTGTTTTCTTGGGTGTTTGAGTTAACTGTACTTAGCACAATTCTATGGTTAAAATATTTCCATGTTTATCAAAGTAAAATTGGAATATTCGGAATTTTTACGAAGGTAGAAGAAAACATATCTTTCAGTTTAGATATTGCTTTAGTATTTGTTCTGATTTATGTTATTAACTATGCTTTAATATTTTGCCAAAAAAGATACCTTTCACTTTTCGAAAAGTATCCATTAGGCAGTTTTAATTACAGCTTGTTTGTTGTACTTACAATGTTAGCTTACTTTTTGTCCACGATTTTATTATATAGTTATTTAACTAAATAGCCTTAATTCTCCGCTTTTTTGCCGATGGAGTTAGAATTTGGCCTAAATCACATAATCTTTAGGCGATGTGGTTTAAAAAATCATATGAATTATTCTTACAAAACGATTGATCGCAAAACATTTTGATAATCTCCTAGATTATTTAGGAATTTTGTTCCAATGCATCACGCTTGTATTACAATTGAATTTTCATTAAATTAGGCATAATGAAACAACCTACCTTGTTCGCAATTTTTGCATACTTTGCTATGACCATTTGTTTATCGTCCTTTTAAGATTTCATTGAACCTTCCATTGAAAAGAAACAGGTGTATCTGGAAGCGCCTTCAGAGGGTTTCCAAAGTACAGTATATAAGGTGAATTTCTGGTGGGACGAGGTAGAGGATGCGCTGGGCTATCGTTTGCAGGTGGTTTCACCAGGTTTTGCGGCACCGGACAGGTTGGTGCTGGATACGCTGGTGATCGGCAACAAATTCTCAATCAATACCGACCCCGGAAAATATGAGTGGCGCCTTCGGGCAGAGAACGGCAGCACGGTGACGGCTTACAGTTCTTCCAGAAAGTTCGAGGTATTGCAATCTTCCATCAAACAGCAATCGGTGGAGCTGACCACCCCGCAGAATGACCTGCTAACGAATGATCCGCATTTAGTCTTTAAATGGGTCACGTTGTATGGCGCTACTCAATACCTTTTGCAGGTGGATACCAATAATTTTGTAAACGAAAATACTTTAAATTATAACCAGGTGCTCTCCGGTAACGAACTGGCACTAACACTGGCGAAGGACCAGAGATATCAGTGGCGGGTCCGCGCGCAAAATGATACGGCGCAGGCGCGTTGGTCGGCTGTCAACAGGTTTACGCTGGACCGTACGCCGCCCGCAACTAGAACTACGTCCGGACGCTTACGCCCCGCACCAAGTTTAGCACCCGTGATCAACTGAATACCTGGCTGTCGAACAAAGATACAATAGAAACGACGATCGAGTATTTCGACGGTTTGGGTCGTCCTATCCAGACGGTGATGCAATTTGGCTCGCCGGGCGGAAAAGACCTGGTGCAGCCGCGGGCCTACGATGCATTCGGACGGGAGGTAATCAAATACCTGCCTTATGCGATGACCTCAAGCACGACAGGTAACTATAAGGACAACGCGCTGGACCCGACCAATGGGGTATTCAGTTTTTACAACGCGGGCAGCGGCAACCAGCAGACCAACGGGATGGTGAGGACAACAAAGCCTTATTCTGAATCGGTACCGGAAGCTTCTCCACTAAATCGTCCGGTGGAGCAGGGTGCCCCGGGGACAACCTGGCAGGTCGGTACGGGCAATACGGTAACGACGAGTTACGGGATGAACGGGCAGGATGCCTTCAGCCGCTCGGTGCTGACGAATAACCCGGGGAGCAACCGGGTGGCAAAATATGATGTAACGATCAACAGCAAAGGTAGTAGGACCCTGAGCAGGGCATCGAACAATGCGGCCAATTACGGGACAGGGCAACTGTACCGGACGATCACCTGGAACGAGAACCGGACATCGTCGGGCGGTTGTTTGGGCAGTACGGAGGAGTATAAGGACAAAGAAGGCCGGGTGGTCCTGAAAAGGACTTACAACCGCTATGCGGCACCGGGCATATCGACGGTACTGCAGCAGATGAGTACCTATTATGTATATGATGACCTGGGTAACCTGAGCTTTGTGCTGCCGCCGGCAGCGAAGCCGGATACGATGCGACGATCAGCCAGACAACACTGGATGCGGTGTGCTACCAATACCGCTATGACGAATTGAATCGCATGGTCGCCAAAAAGCTTCCGGGCAAGGTTTGGGAATACATGGTATACAACAGTCTTGACCAGCTGGTGGCAAGCCAGGACAGCAACCTGAGGGGATCCCAGCAATGGCTGGTGCGAAAATATGATGCCCAGGGGAGGGTGATCCTAACCGGTATTTACCAGAAGACAGGCCTGACGGCATCAGCTTTCCGGGATAGTGTGTATGCAATGATCAAACCAATAGGGATGTTGACGCTGTCGAAGAAGCTGATCCTGAACACGACGGTGACACGGCTTTTGGATGTCTATTATTATGATAATAACGGCAGAAACCATAAAACCTACACACAGCATTACCTGAATGGGTCGATGGACAAAGATAACTATGATGAGACCACAACAGAATATAACTATAATGATCAGCCCCTGAAAATAGTGAGAAAACATTTCCGTAAAGGAACAACAATGCCGCTGAAACCAACACTGACCTCGGAAGATTTGATGGTCTATGACCATAAGGGAAGGCTGGAGCAGCACTGGAACCGGCTGACGGACGGGCAGCAGACACCTCCGGTTAATCCGCAAGACATGGTTCTTCTTTCGCAGCAGGAATACAATGAGGTTGGTCAGCTGTTCAAAAAGAAGTTGCACAGCACGAACGGTGGCAGTAGTTTTTACCAGACGATCACTTACCGCTACAATGCAAGGGGCTGGATGGTACAGGACAGTGCACAACTGTTCAAACAGCAGCTGTATTATAACGATGGCAGCGTACCGCAGTATAACGGGAACATTTCGGCGCAAAGCTGGCAGACTAATGGCGGGGCGCTGAATACCTACAATTATACTTATGATACGCAGAACAGGCTGCTGTCGGGGATAGCGACCAACTGCTACTCTGAGAAGGGGATCACGTATGACCTGATGGGGAGCATGCGCACGCTAGCACGTTTCCAGGCGAACACGCTGATCGACAGCTTGCGGTTCAACTATCCGAATAATGGGCAGAGCAATCAGCCGGACACAATCCGGGATGTTTCGGGGAACCTAACAGCCGGTGCAAAGACCGCAACGATGGCCTATACCTACCGGGGAGACGGCCAGATGAAATATGATGGGCGTACTGGCAATACGATCAACTATAACCTACTAGCATTGCCGCAAACTGTAACGGGGACAAACAATATTACTTACTGGTACGATACGGACGGGGAGAAGCTGGCCAAAATAAGCATCACGGGATCAACGACTACAAGAACGGATTATATCGGAGGTATTCAGTACACCTCGTCGAATGGTGCTACGCCGGTTGTGGAGTTCATCCAGACGGGGGAAGGCAGGGCCAGGTTGTCGGGAAGTAACTACATTTATGAATATGACCTGACGGACCACCTGGGTAATGCCAGACTGACGTTCGCTACAGCCGGCGCTTCGCCACTTGTAGTGCAGACGACGGATTACTATCCTTTCGGAACGACGTCAAATGAAACTTTGAATGGCATAAAAAGTAAGTATCTTTATAATAAGAAGGAGTGGCAGGAGGAAACCAATCAGTACGATTATGGCGCGCGCTTTTATGACCCTGTAATAGGTAGATGGACGAGTGTCGATCCACTGGCAGAATCTTATTATAGATGGTCACCATATAATTATGGGGCTGATAATCCTGTCTATTACGTTGATAAAGACGGTAGATTTATCGGAACGTTAATAGGCGCGGCTGTCGGAGCTATAGTTGGCGGTGTTAGTGCGGCAATTAAACACGAAAATGTTTGGAAGGGTGCTGGCAAAGGAGCTATCGCTGGTGCAGTTGCAGGGGCAGTAGTGGACATTACTGTAGCAACTGCGGGTACCGGCACTGTAGCACTGGTGGCTGCCGGTGGCCTTTCTGGCGCGGCGGGG
>JAESTD010000169.1 GCA_016763755.1 Mucilaginibacter sp. | reverse complement strand
GCAGTTAAAATCAGTTTATGTTTCATTTTTTAGTTAATTGGTGCCTTTTATAAATAAAGTTTAGTTTTTAGATAAGTAGCGCTTTTGGCAATACTTACATAAGGGTCAATATTGGTGAAGTTCTCTTGTTCAACAATAAAGTGTTTTATGCCAGCCAGTTTAGCCTGCCCAAGTATTTTTTTGAAATCGATTGCGCCGGTGCCTATCTCGGTATTCAGTTCATGATTGCTCTTGTCCATATCTTTAATATGCACCATAGCAAAACGGCCAGGGTGTTTTTTGAAGATCTGGATCGGATCTTTCCCGGCGCGTACCACCCAATAAATGTCCATTTCCATGGCAACCAGTTTAGGGTCGGTATATTTCAATATCGTATCGTAAAAGGTGGTACCACCAACATCTTCCCACTCAAAATTGTGGTTATGGTAGCCCAGTTTTAAACCATGCTGTTTGCAGATAGCAGCAGCCTTGTTCATCTTTTCGGCAATTGATTTACAATCCTCAGCTGTTTTAATGAAGTCGTGGTTTAAGGCGGGGATAACAATGTAAGTTTGGCCCAATATCTTAGCAGCCTCAAGGTAGCTGTTCAGCTCGTCCATTTTACCGGTACCAAAAAACTCATCAATACCGTAGTGGCCGCTTGGGCTTTTCAACCCGTGTTTTTTGAGCAAGGCAGCAAACTCCTGTGCGCTTAAGCCCCAAAAACCGCCCTGTTTAGAGTAGCCAAAGGTTTCAACCTCTTTGTAACCGGCTTTTGCAACTTGTGCAATAACGCCTTTAACATCTTTAGGTAATTGGTCGCGAAGCGAGTAAAGCTGCAGGCCAACGCCATTTGGGCTTTTAGCCGATGCCAATTTAGGAGCAAGCATAATACCTGCCGCGGCCATACCGGCCTGCGCTAAGAAAGTTCTTCTGGTAGTAGTCATGTTAGATTTATAAAAGTTTTATTGCCGTTATAGACGCGCTACAACGGCAATAGTTTAAACATCGCATATATGCACCGCTTTACGAAGCGATGCCAGCTTATCTTTTTGCTTAGGAATAAACTCCTGGGCTACGTAGCCTTTATGGCCAACCTCAAGCACAGCACGCATAATTGCCGGGTAGAACAATTCCTGCGCTTCATCAATTTCGTTACGGCCGGGTACACCGCCTGTATGATAGTGGGCTATGTATTGATGATGCTCACGGATATTGCGGATCACATCACCTTCATCGATCTGCATGTGATAAATATCATACAACAGCTTAAAGTTCTCTGATCCTAAACGTTTGCAAAGTTCGGCACCCCAGGCTGTATGGTCGCACTGGTAGTCTTTATGGTCTATCTTGCTGTTAAGCAATTCCATTACTAAAACAACGCCGTGTTTCTCGGCCAATTGCACCATCGGTTTTAGGCCTTCCGCACAATTCTTCCAACCCTCTTCATCGGTTTTACCTCGACGGCTACCACTAAAGCAGATGAGGTTTTTATGACCCGCAGCTGCAACCTTCGGAATCATTTCGCTATACTGCTTATGCAGTTGAGCGTGGAACTGCGTATCACCAAAGCCATCGGTGAGGTTTATCTCCGCACCGTTGCACATTGACGAATACAGACCATACTTTTTCAAGGTAGGCCAATCAGCAGGTCCAACCAGGTCGATACCTTTTATGCCTATCTCTTTGGCAGCTTTGCAAAGCTCCTCAACCGAGATACTGTCATAACACCAGCGGCAAACCGCGTGGTTAATGTTGCCTTTGAGTTTATCGCTCATTTGTTCTGTTGCGTCAGCTTTGTATGATGACAGTACGCCGCCTGCGCCAATAGCTGCAGTGCCTGCAATAATGCCTTTAATAGCCGATCTTCTGTTAGTGCCTGCCATAGTTTTATGCTTTAACTTCAACAGCCGGTTTGCTTTTCTCGTTAAATAACAAGATGAACAATACAAACACCACAGCTGCAATACCGGCAGGAATTAACCACACCATGTTCCAGTTGTGGCCATCTGCTGTTTTGTAAGCATCAGATATTTTACCGGCTACAAAGAAGCCGATCAGCATACCCACACCGTAAGTTGCCAGAGTGATCATACCCTGTGCAGCGCTTTTATATTGTTCGCCTGCCTTAGAGTCGGTGTAGATCTGACCTGATACGAAGAAGAAATCGTAACATACACCGTGTAATGCAATACCTATCAATAGCATAAAGCTCAGATCACCTGCGTTACCGTAAGCAAATAAGGTGTAACGTCCTGCCCATGCCAGCATACCTACCAATATTGTCCATTTGAAACCGAATTTCTTGAAAAAAATTGGAATACAAAGCAGGAACAACACCTCTGATACCTGGCCAATGGTCATTTTACCGGTTGGGTTATCCATCTTAACCTCGGTTAAGAACTGGCTCGCATTCTGATAGTAAAAAGCCAATGGTATACAGATAAGGATAGATGCAACGAAGAAGATGAGGAAGTTTTTATCCTTCAATAATTTCAATGCATCTAAACCAAGCATTTTAGATACGCTTACTTTACCTTCTGCCGCAGTTGGCGGCGTTGCAGGTAATGTAAAGCTGAATACACCTAAAAGCGCAGAAGCAATACCCGACATCAGGAATGTTTTTTGCAATGCGCCGGAAGCAATACCTTCAGGAGAATCCCAATGGAAAATGAAACTAATTATTAAACCTGCGATGATCCAGCCAATTGTACCGAAGATACGGATAGAAGAAAACTCTTTTTCCGGATCGCCCATCTGGTTAAATGATACCGAATTTACAAGCGCCAGTGTTGGCATGTAAATGATCATGTATCCTAAAACGTAAGGATAAAATACTGTAATATCAGTTGCTTTATACATCTGGTACATCAGTATGGCACCAACAATGTGCAATACACCCAGTATTTTTTCTGCGTTAAAATAACGGTCGGCTATCAAGCCAATAATGAATGGTGCGATGATGGCACCCCATGATTGTGTAGAAAAAACTTCGCCTGATTGCGCCCCGCTTGCCTTTAATGTGGCAGCCAGGAAAGGCCCGAGCGTTACGAACCATCCGCCCCAGATAAAAAACTCCAGGAACATCATGGTTGATAGTTTAACGCGTGTTGTTACGTTCATAATTAGTATAGGTTTAATTAATTAGGTTGGTTAGCAAGTACTTATTTTACGGTTAAAATGTATTTAACCATTTCTTTAGCGTCGTCTAACGACAAGTCTGGGTGAGCGGTCATCGGTACAGTACCCCAGTTGCCGCTGCCACCTGCAATTACTTTCTTAGCAAGTGTTTCAACATCGCTTTCTTTGTATTTTTTAGCAATATCAACCAATGCAGGGCCAATTACTTTGCTTTCGGCATTGTGGCAGGTGTTACAATCTGCAGCTGCCATCAGTTCTTCGCCTTTATTGCCTGTTGAACCACTGTTGTTATCAGTACCTATTTTATTTGCTGCAGTATCATTAGCAGCATTTGATTGTTGAGCTACTGCACTTTTGTTGCTTGCTGATGTGCTATCGGTATCTGCAGGTTTATCGTTACCGCCGCCGCAAGCCGTTAAAAAGGCTACGCTGATACCTAATATGAACAATACTTTTTTCATGATGCGTTTTTGTGTTATTGGTTAATATATTATAGTCCTAAAAGTGATCTGTTAAATGCTTCATCGCTGCCTGATGCGGCAAAATCGTCAAAGGCTTTGTCGGTTACACGGATGATGTGGTCTTTGATGAACTGAGCACCTTCGCGCGCGCCATCTTCAGGGTGCTTTAACGCACACTCCCACTCTAATACAGCCCAACCCTTGTAATCGTACTGGGTTAGTTTGCTGAATACCGATTTAAAATCAACCTGACCATCGCCTAATGAGCGGAAACGCCCTGCGCGCTCAACCCATCCCGAGTAACCGCCATAAACGCCCTGCCTTCCGGTAGGGTTAAACTCTGCATCCTTAACGTGGAACATCTTGATACGTTCGTGGTAAATATCAATATATTCCAGATAATCCATAGCCTGTAAAACAAAATGCGATGGATCATAAAGTAAACAAGCGCGTTTGTGATTGTTTACCGCTTCAAGGAAACGCTCGTAACTTACACCATCGTGCAGGTCCTCGCCGGGATGGATCTCGTAGCAAAGATCTATACCATGCTCATCGTAATAGTTGAGGATAGGTTCCCAGCGTTTAGCCAGCTCTCCAAAGGCGGTTTCAACCAAACCTGCAGGGCGTTGCGGCCACGGATAAACCATGTGCCATATCAGTGCGCCGCTAAAGGTAACAGATGCGTTTAATCCTAAATTTTGCGAGGCTTTGGCAGCAGATTTTACCTGCGACACTGCCCACTCCTGCCTTTTAGCCGGATTATTCTTATAAGCCTCGGGGGCAAATGCATCAAACAGGCTATCATAAGCCGGATGTACAGCCACCAGCTGTCCTTGCAGGTGCGTAGAAAGTTCGGTGATCTCTAAGCCTGCTTCAGCTACTATGCCCTTAATTTCGTCGGCATAAGTTTTACTGTCTGCAGCTTTTTGAACATCGATAAAACGAAGGTCGTTTGTTGGTAATTGCACACCTTTGTAACCCAAACCCGCTGCCCATTGGCAAATAGATTTAAGATCATTAAAAGGGGCATTATCGCCAATAAACTGGGCTAAGAAAATAGCCGGGCCTTTAATGGTATTCATTTAGATAGTATATTTTGTCCACTTCTCGTTGCTCTCATTTGAGGCAACTACGTTGTTTATAAAAGCCATACCGCGGATACCGTCATCTACAGATGGAAAATCAACCCACTCAGGTACTTCGTGGCCTTCAATTTTTGCACTGAGCGCTACAGCGAAGTTACGGTAAAGGTTACCAAATGCTTCTAAATAGCCTTCAGGGTGGCCGCCGGGTGTACGGCAGTTTGAAGTTGCAGCGCTTGATAAGTGACCTGTGTACCCGGCACCTGCGCGTAGAATTTCAGCTGGTTTATCCAACCATCTAACGATAAGTGTATTTGGCTCCATCTGGTTCCATTCCAAGCCACCGTTCTCGCCAAATATGCGGATAGACAAAGCATTTTCTTCGCCCGCTGCAACCTGCGATGCGATCAAAGTACCCGTAGCTCCTTTATCAAAACAAAGCAAAACAGCACCGTCATCATCCAACATACGGCCTTCAACTACAACGTTTAACGAAGCGCTAAGCTCATCGATCTTCTGCCCTGAGATATACTCGGCTAAGTGAGCAGCATGTGTTCCGATATCACCCATGGCACCTGCTTTACCTGATTTTGACGGATCGGTACGCCATGAAGCCTGTGCATTACCTTCGCGCTCTGAAAGGCGGCTTAACCAGCCCTGCAGATACTCAACATATATTTTTCTTACCTTACCTAAAGCGCCGCTTTTAATAATCTCGCGGGCCTCTTTTACCATAGGGTAACCGGCATAAGTATGGGTAAGCAATAGCATCAAACCTGTTTCCTCAACTTTTGCTTTTAGTTGCTTAGCTTCTTCGAGCGTAAAAGTTATCGGTTTTTCAATTACCACGTTAAAGCCGCTTTCAAGCGCTTGCATTGCCGGGGCAAAGTGCGCAAAGTTTGGCGTAACTATGGTTACAAAATCCATACGATCATCAGCCGGGCGTTGTGCTTCGGCTTTAAACATCTCGTCGTAAGTGTTGTAAGTACGGTCCTGGGGTAAGAAAAGCATACGGCCGCTTTCCTGCGCAACATCGGGGTGCATACTTAATGCACCGCAAACCAGTTCAACCTGACCATCCATGTTGGCAGCAATACGGTGGATAGCGCCGATAAAAGCATCTTTACCACCGCCTATCATGCCCATGCGTAATTTTCTGTTACTCATAATAGCTAAAAAGTATTACCGGAACACGCCCGGAATAATCTTTGTTTTTAAGATTAGATAAATGTGTAAAAACCGCTCCGTATTGTACGGAGCGGTCGCTGTTTAATTTTAAACGTATTTTTTACGATAAAGCCCAAGCTTTGTCTCCCTTTTTGTAAGGGTAATCGCCAATGTATTTACCCGGAACAGGCAAATATCTGAGAGCTTTAGTAGCACCAGGTTCAGAGGTAAAGAAACCTAACAGCGTAAGCTGTTTGATCATGGTGAAGTAGTGGTTAGGATCCTCAGGCTTTTTGTTTTTTGAGTACTCTTTAGCCTCTTTGTCTAACTCAGTTAACAATTCGGTACGCTGTTTTGCATCGGCTTCCATAAAGCCTTTGTTATACTTTTTCTTTGAAGCATCATTAAGGTCGTTTAAACCTTTCTTGAAGATCTTCTGATCGTCATCGGTATAACAATCGCGTACCATTACTGCCATAAAGGCTCCCACTTTTGCCGCTTTAGCACCCGGGGTTGAGGTTTCAGGCAAAATGGTTTCTGCAACTTCGTCCATGTAAGCTGTAGTATCAGCGTTGAACAGGTCATCAGTATTTACTGACCCGCCTGATTTACAGCCTGAAAGGAAGAATTCGGCACCGATAATAGTACCGCCCAGTATCAAACCCACTCTGCCTATCGCGTCTCTTCTATTCATTGTTTTATAGAATTAATGAGTTAATGTTTTAATTATTCTTTGTTGTTACGCTTTAAGCTCAAAACCCGCAGGGTATTGGCGTTTAACGTATTGGTTAACGTCGTCAAAATTGGTAACCTTCATGGCTTTGTTATCCCATGTGTATTTGAACGCACCGTTTTTAAGGTCATGACCGCGAACGGCAAGGTTCGCCATCAATAATGCCTCGGTAAGCGGGCCGGCAACTTCAAACGGAGAGCTAACTTCCATTTTACCGTAACCTGCTAAACAAGCTTCAACCCACTGCGCGTAGTGGCCATTTGCACCACCCGGAACGCGTTTGTATTTCTGTGGTGCTTTAGCATCTTTAGTGCGCTCTTTTGGCAACAACGTAGCTGCATCTGAATAAGTGCTGGCATACATCTTACCTTTCGTACCGATGAACAATGTACCGTTACCTTCTTCGCCACCCCATTTCTCGTTAGGGCCAAGCTCCTCTGGTCTTTCGGGCTGTATACCACCGTCCATCCAGTGCAGGGTAACATCACCTTTGGTTTTAGCTGTTTTAGGGAATGTTAATGTAATGTGGCTTGATGGCGGGCAGCTCTCAGGGAACACACCTTTTTTAAACTCGTCAACAAACACACTACCTACGCTTGCCTGTACGTCTTTAACATACTGCAGGCCTAACACACGGAAAGGTGCTTCAACAAGGTGGCAACCCATATCGCCTAATGCACCGGTACCGTAATCCCACCAGCCGCGCCAGTTAAACGGAACCAGTTTTTCTACATAATCTTTATGCGGAGCTGTACCCAACCACAGATCCCAATCAAGTTCTTTAGGGATGTTCTGGCTTGGATCAGGCCATTTAATACCTTGCGGCCATACCGGGCGGTTTGTCCAGCAGTAAATGGTGTGTACATCACCTACAAGGTCGGCATCGTACCACTCAGCCATTAAACGGGTACCATCGTTTGATGCACCCTGGTTACCCATCTGCGTAACCACTTTAAATTTCTTAGCAGCTTCGGTAAGTAAACGTGCTTCCCATATATCATGTGTAAGTGGCTTTTGCACGTAAACGTGTTTACCCAATTGCATAGCGTGGTAAGCTATGATAGCATGGTTATGATCCGGAGTTGATACGGATACAGCATCGAAATTCTTATGATCTTTTTCTAAAAGTTCGCGCCAGTCTTTAACGTACTTAGCCTTAGGGAAAGATTTTCTTGAATTAGCCGCGCGACGGTCGTCGACGTCACACAGATATGCAATATTAGCTTTACCGCTTTTTGCAAAATTAGCAATATCACTTTCACCTTTACCTCCGGCGCCAATACCGGCAACATTAAGCATATCGCTTGGAGCGGTAAAACCTTTGCCGCCCAGCACATGGCGTGGTACGATCATTAATCCGGCAGCAGCTACGGAAGTAGATTTAAGGAAATCCCTTCTCGAAGCGCCGTTTGCAGTTGTTTCTTTTTTTTCAGTCATTGGTAGTCGAATTTCAATACTGTATTAAATATTACCCTTTTTAAGTTCTTTTACAGCGTAATCTGCAGCACGGGCGGTAAGTGCCATGTAAGTAAGCGATGGATTCTGACAAGCAGCTGATGCCATAGCAGCACCATCGGTAACAAACACGTTCTTAGCATCCCAAACCTGGTTCCACTCGTTAAGAACAGATGATTTTGGATCGCGGCCCATGCGTGCAGTACCCATCTCGTGGATACCACGGCCCAACACCGGCTCTGATGTATAAGTGTTTACATCCTTAACGCCTGCGTTTTCCAGCATCTCTTTTGCATCGTTCATCATATCGATACGCATTTTACGCTCGTTATCTTTACACTCTGCATCAATTGCCAGGATAGGTAAGCCCCATTTATCTTTCTTGGTTTTATCCAGGTAAGCGCGGTTCTCGTGGTAAGGCAATGTTTCACCGAAACCGCCCATACCAAAGTTCCAGCTGCCCGGTTCTGATAATGCATCTTTAAATGAACCTCCGATATTAAGCTCTGCAATATCGCGACTCCAGCCTTCACGGCTACCGCCACCCTGGTAACCGAAACCACGGATGTAGTCACGTTTCTCACCGTTTAAGTTACGGTAACGCGGTATGTAGATACCATTTGCCCTGCGACCAAAGGTATATTTATCTTCAAAGCCCTCGATACGGCCACCTGCGCCTACGCCCAAGTGGTGATCCATAACGTTATGGCCAAGCTCACCGCTACTGCTGCCCAAGCCGCCTTCCCAAACGTCAGTCGCTGAGTTCATTAACACCCAGGCACTGTTTAGTGCTGATGCGTTAACAAAAACGATCTTAGCGTAAAATTCATAAGTTTTGTTAGTTTCAGCATCTAATACCTCAACACCTTTCGCCTTCTTAGTGTCTTTATCGTAAAGGATTTTGGTTACGATTGACCATGGACGAACGGTTAAGTTACCGGTTGCCATAGCTGCAGGTAATGTAGCTGATTGTGTGCTAAAGTACGCACCAAACGGACAACCTAACCAGCATTTGTTACGGTACTGGCAATTTGTACGGTTGTTGTGTGGTACTGTAATATTGGCGGTACGGCCAATAATGAAGTGTCTTGCATCTTTGTAGAAATCCTTAAAACGTTTCTGAACGTCTTTTTCCACGATGTTCATATCCATTGGTGGCATAAAATCACCATCAGGAAGAATCGGAACGCCATCGCGGTTACCGGAGATACCTGCGAATTTCTCAGCATGGCTGTACCATGGCGCAAGGTCTTTGTAACGGATAGGCCAGTCGGTACCAATACCATCTTTTAAGTTTGCTTCAAAGTCGGTATCATGCCAACGGTATGATTGTCTGCCCCACATCAACGAACGACCGCCCATATGATAGCCGCGGAACCAGTCGAAACGTTTAATTTCGGTGTACGGGCTTTCTTTTTCGTTGGTCCAATAGTCAAGGTTGGTTTCGTTAAGAGGGTAATCGCGTTTCAGAACGGGATAGTCCTCTATCATTTTTTGCGTGCGACCGCCACGGTGTTCAAATTCCCACGGACCTTTGTTGGCGTTAACATAGTCTTTGATGTGTTCTATGTTTTTACCACGCTCCAACATGATGGTTTTTAAACCCTTCTCAGTCAGTTCCTTCGCAGCCCAGCCGCCAGAGATACCTGAACCAATGACTATCGCGTCATAAGTGTTATTAGACATAAAAGTATAGCGTTTATTTTAGTTTTAACAATTGGTTGTCTCGCCTAATGTATGAATAAAATTAGTTTTTCAAGCATTACATTGTGTTTTTTTTACACATTATATTTTGCAGTTTGCAGTTGACGGTTTGGGGTTTGCAGTAGCCATTTCGTATCTGCAAACTGCCCACTGGCAACTGCTAACTAAGCAAGATTCCCCTTCTTCATTTCTCCTACTGCATGGTCTACCGCGCGGGCGGTAAACGCCATATACGTAAGCGATGGATTTTGGCATGAGGTTGACGTCATGCTGGCACCGTCGGTTACATAAACATTAGGGCAGGCGTGTAAACGGTGCCATTTATCAAGCATCGATGTTTTAGGATCTTTACCCATACGTACCCCTCCCATTTCATGGATGTCCAATCCCGGTGCGCGTTTGTCTGACCTGGTTTGGATATTGGTAAACCCTGCCGATGTAAACATTTCTGTCATCTGTTCCAGGTAATCCTTTTTCATTTTCTCGTCGTTATCATCATAATCAACAGAGATCTTTAATTGAGGGACGCCCCATGGGTCTTTCAAGTTCTTATCAAGCGTAACGTAGTTGCTTTCTTTAGGTATGGTTTCGCCCATCATGTGCGAGCCTACCTGCCAGTCGCCAAGTTCTTTTTTAGCAAGGTTATTTTTCAATTCCTGGCCTATGCCATCGCCGCTTTGCATACGACCGCGGTATGCGTAGAAGCCTGCAGCGTATCCGCGAAGAAAATCGGTCTCTTGCTTATAAACATTTCTGAAGCGTGGAATATAACCACCACCTGCCGGATTGCGGCCATCAGTAGTCCATTCTTTGGCACCATCATACTCAGCACTTATACCGGCCGAATAGTTATGGAACGCTACGTATTTACCCAGTGTACCGCTATCATTACCCAAACCATTAGGGAAACGGCTGGATGTTGAGTTAAGCAAAATAAGATTACTGTTCAATGCGGCAGCATTCACAAATATCACCGGCGCATAGTATTCAATAGCTTCTTTAGTTTGCGCATCGATGATACGCACGCCCGTTGCTTTGCCTTTTTTATCATCATAGATAATAGACTCCACAACAGAATGCGGCCGTAATGTACAAAGCCCTGTTTTTAATGCCCACGGGATAGTTGACGAGTTAGCGCTGAAGTAGCCACCAAACGGACAACCGCGCTGACAAAGCGTACGCTCCTGACACTGCCCCCTGCCCTGATCTAAGTGGATCTGATTAGGTTTTGACAAATGCGCACAACGCGCGCTGATCACATGCCTGTTCTTATAATTCTTCTTAAGGTGATTGCTAAAAAACGTTTCTACCGCGTTTAATGGGAAGGCTGGCAAAAACTCGCCATCTGGTAGTTCAGCCAAGCCATCACGATTACCTGAGATACCTGCAAATTTTTCTACATAACTGTACCATGGGGCAATATCAGCATATCGGATAGGCCAGTCAACCGCAAAGCCGTCGCGCGCAGGGCCTTCAAAGTCAAATTCGCTCCATCGCTGGGTTTGGCGTGCCCATAACAGCGATTTGCCACCGGTTTGATAGCCCCGGATCCAGTCGAAAGGCTTTTCCTGCACATAAGGATGCTCTGCATCCTTTACAAAAAAGTGCATGGCATCCTCACCAAAAGCATAGCAACGGTTTACTATAGGATTGGCTTTCTGTATCTCATCAGGCACGGCACCGTGGTGCGGAAACTCCCATGGGTAAAGGTTAGTAGTTGGATAATCTTTTAAGTGTTTAACATCGCGGCCACGCTCTAAAATCAAAGTTTTAAGGCCTTTCCCGGTAAACTCCTTGGCCGCCCAGCCCCCGCTCATGCCCGAGCCTATTACAATGGCATCAAATGTGCGTTCTTTTATACTATCAATATTTAAGTTTGCCATTGTTATGCCATTGCTTTTTTAGCCGGATACATGGCATTATACCTGCCCGGAACCAGTTCATAAACTACTTGCTTGGTCATGAAGAATTTAGATGTAGTATATCCAAATATCGTTTGACCCTTTACCATCTGGTAAAACGCCATCGACTTCGCATTATCTTTATAATTTTTGTCTTTGCTGTGCTGCTCCATTTGGGTTACAAAGGCAGTGCGCTCTTTATCAGTACCATCGGCAAATGATTTGCCCATTTGCTTTTTCGCTTCATCGGCAAAGCCACCAAGCCCTGTTATAAAATCGGCCTGCTGTTCTTTGCTGGTGCAATCATCAAGCATTTTAAAAACAAAAAGGTTAATACCCAATTCGGCGGCGCCGGGGGTATCTGTTTTCGGCAAAATGGTTTCTGTAAGGCTGTTAACCAGTTTTTCCTGGTCGGCATCTATTTTTAGATGCTTCAACTCAACAACCGCCTTCCCCTTATCATCATGCAGGCATGATGGCAATACCACGGCACTTCCCATTATCAATGCCATGTTGCGGATAGCTGCCCGCCTGTTCATATTTAAGTTCAACGTATTCAAATTTTATTTGTGACTAATACAGTTGCAGGGCTTAAGGTAGCCTTTACTCCTTAATATCCCCATTTTTTCATGGTTTGTAAATCAATTTTTACACAATCCATCGGATCAAGGCCCTGATAGCTTTCCTGCTCAATGATCAGATAAACCGTTCCGCCTATCTTTTTGGCAACCTTTAAAGTCTCTTTAACAGGTAGTACACCTCTGCCTAAAATAGTGCTCTCGTAACCTGTGCCCTCTGTATTCGTAGCGCTTTTCACTTCATCCTTAACGTGCATAGAGATAAAACGGCCGGGGTATTTTTCTAATAAGGAAATGGCGTTATTCTCGCGGCCATACATATTACCGATATCCAATTGTTGCGATACCTTATCAGGATCAGTGTTTTGCATGATGTAATCGAACAAACGGATGTCCCCTACCATAGTAGTAAACTCAAAATCGTGGTTATGGTAACCAAATTTCATGTTATACTTTTGGCACAATTCGCCGCTTTTGTTAAACTGCTCCATGGTGCGTTTCAGTAGTTCTGTGTCGTGCCTAACTTTCTCATCCATCCAGGGGCTAATCACAAACTTTTGGCCCATATAGGCAGCATCCTCTACAGTTGCTTTCCAAGCATCGGTAAAATCGTTAGTGGCGGCATCCCAGTGGGTTGGCAACATTACCGTGTGTCCGCTTGGCATTTGCAGATCCAGGTCATCCAATACCTTTTTAAACTCTTTAGCTGTCCATCCATAAAACTTACGGTTTACATAGTTGGCATGCTCTACCTGTTTATAACCCATATCTGCCAGTTTTTTCAAAGTTGGCAGCGGGTCTTTGCCCATTGCATCGCGCACAGAATACAACTGCAAGCCTACGCGTTGCAACTTTGCTTCGGCTGCAAACAGGTTATTTGGCATCAAAGCCGTTGCAGCAACCGCTACAGCGCTGTTTTTTAAAAAGGTTCTTCTGGATGAAATCATAGTATTGAGATTTAGTTGATTGTTTTATTTTTACTCATAGGATAAACCGGGAACAACAGATCGGTATTGCTTACAAAGGCAATATGTTTGCTATCGGGCGACCATGATGGCGTGTTGATAGTACCCTGCCCGCCATATAAATAAGCCACTACTTTTGCCGGCCCGCCGCCAATTGGCATTACGCGGATATATACATGCTTATAAAAAGGATGATCGCCCGGGGCAACCTCGTTTTTAAGAAACGTAATAAATACTATTTGCTTACCATCAGGCGATATATGCGGGAACCAGTTGTTGTTATCATCGTTGGTGATCTGCGTTTGTTCTGAGCCATCAGCTTTCATCCTCCAGATCTGCATGAGGCCACTGCGTACCGAATTGAAATAAATGTATTGGCCGTCTGGGGTGTACTCCGGGCCGTCGTCAAGGCCAGGGGTATTGGTCAAGCGTTCTTCTTCGCCGCCCTCAGCCGGGATACGGTAAACGTCATATTCTTTATTGCGCTCGCCGCAAAATACCAGCCACTTACCATCCGGCGACCACCCATGCATGTACGATGCTCCTTTGCCTAACTGCGTAACCCTGCGAGCTTTGCCACCATCTACGGGTACAACATAGCCTATCGATGGCCCGCCATCACCGCTGCTGATGGTTAACCATTTTCCATCGAAAGAGATCACATGGTCGTTATTGTTATTCTTGGCCGGGTCGGTATTTAAAGCGGTTGGTGTGTTGTTGGCGAGATTGAATTTATAAAGGGTACCATCGCTGTTGTAGATAAGCGATTTATTGTCGGTTGTCCAGTTTGGCGCTTGCAACGATTTTGGGGACTGATAAACCACGCGGCTATTTTGTGTGGCGATATCCAACAGCTCGATATTACTACCGAGGTATTGCTTGTAAGCCACCAGATCAACAGGGGCAGGTTTTACGATGCGTACATTTTTGAAAACAGCACTTTCCGTGACATCAGCATTGTGAGAACACACAAAGATGCCTACATAAACATCATCACCCAGATCAACGTCAACCTTTTCCTCAGGCCCAAATACATCCCCATTTCGCGCTGCCGACATGGTGTAGGTATTCCCACGCCTTTCTAACTGGATAACATCGGCACCGGTGATACTAAGCTTTTGCTCGCGGGTGCTATCGGCATCTGCGTTGCGATATTGCAACGAGGTTAACCCATCGCCATGCACCACGGCGCTGGCGTGTGCAGAGTTGGCATTTAGTGATTTACGTACCATTAAACCAAACTTGCGGTGCACCTCAACACCTTTACCTAAAAATGCGGCATTGGCGCGCAGAATGAAATCACCTTTTATTTTTCTCCATACAAAATGGAAATCATCGGCATCAAACCACATATTGCTGCCCGCACTTTTTACGGTGTATTGCTGGAGAGATGAATTATATACAACGCTTCCCTGATGCTTTGATTTGCCAACATCGGCACTTCCTTCAAAAATACCGGTGGCGGTTTGGGCAAAAACACTTGCAGCAACAAGCATATTCACCAGCAGTAGAGCGGGCAAGAAAACCTTTGTTTTAGGCATCAGCGTTGATGGTTAGTTAATTGGTTTACTAAGTTATACTTTCATTTGATAAAAACACATCCTAAAACGGTTTTTTAAACAAAAAAGGGGCATTCCGTAATGGAACGCCCCTTTTAGCAAACTTTTATATAATATTATTCTGTAGCAAATATCTGCTTGCCGGTTACCGGGCAGAATACAGGCTCTACAATATTTTTTATATCAGGCCTAACATAATCTTTGTAAAACTGCGGTTTGGCATCATGATAATGGCTTACCGCGCCTATAAAGCTCATGAATTTGATATAGTACCATGCGCTATCTACCTGATATGGCTTGAAGCCAGAGCGTGCGCTTTTTGGATATAAGTGGTGATTGTTATGCCACTCCCCTGCTACTATACCCGGCCAAACCTGGTTTATAGACATATCTTTGCGGTTATAATCAACACCCTCGCGGCGCTTGTCTTCGCCTTTACCGTGGCCTTCGTAATTAAAAGTACGCACGCCAACAGCCCAAACACCTGCAGCACCGAAAATAGCGCAAACTAAGCTGATTCCGCCTAACAGGTAAAACACCGCAAACCAAAATGCCCAGTTAACAATTACACCTAATATCATATGAAACGGGTGAACAATAGATCCCCATTTTTGATATTGTTTATAATTGTTGGTAGTTACGCCGGTATGCTTCATCAGCTTTACACAGCGGTCAAAATGTTTTTCGCTAAGGTTACGGTTTACCGGCTGGTGATTAGCATCAGCCAGGAAACAATAAAGAAAGCCACCCTGCGCATTGTAAGGATCGCCGGGGGTATCTGATAACGCATGGTGCACATGATGCGAGATAGCATAGATTTCTTCAGGGATGATCTTCAACGTAAGATTCTGTGTTACAAACCGCCAAAAATTATTTTTGAATTTATATGCGCCATGCGTGCAATAGCGATGGTACCAAATGGTACCGTGCGTACCCATAACCATCATGCTGTACACAAAGGCTATGATCAAACCGGATACGCTAAAATATTTGAAGATAAAAAGATAAAGGAACGGTGCCAATGCTACAACCATCATCCAGGCGGTAAATGACAACCAGTTCTTTTTGTTTTTAAAAACGTTTAGTCGTGAAGTAAACTCTTTAAAAATTTGTTTGTTGGTTGGTTTGGAAAATTCACCGTCAGTTTTTTTCCAACCGTAAGATGGTGCCTCAAGCACATCATGAATAAATGCCATTAAAAAGAGGGGGTTAGTTTATTAATCGGGGTTTTGAGGATATACGGATGTAAGGTATGGTTTAGTTTTCAAATAACTTTAAGTTTTTTAATAAATAATTAATTTGTCATATAAATGTCTGATAAATTGCAACATTTGTATGACAATAGCCCATCCGTTAAACTTACTGATACCTTGAAGGTCATTAAAGGCAAACCCACAATTGTAATGGCCAAATATTTATTGCTTTTGCTGCTTATACCTTCTATACCGCAAAAAGGTTTCGCGCAGCTACAAATGCCACGCACCGTTACGGGCAGCGTTGTTGACAGCCTTGGCGCCGCACCGGGTGTTACCATAAAACTAAAGACCAGTACCGATAGTTCGGCAACTATAAGTGACGCAAATGGCAAATTCAACTTTCCAGCTGTGACCAATAAAAACTTCAGCGTTACTATAAGTGGGATTGGCTACCAAACGGTTATCCGTAAATATGTTATGGACAATAACAACGGCCCCGTGGTTTTAGACCCCATAAAGCTGAAAGTGCAGCTTAATTTTTTACAAGCTGTTAATATCATCGCTATCAACCCAATAACTATTAAAGAAGATACCGTAGAATACAAAGCATCAGCTTACAAAGTACGTGTGGGTTCGCCGGTTGAAGATGTGCTGAAAAAATTACCTGGGGTATCGGTAGATAAAGATGGCAATGTTACGGCGCATGGCAAGCAGGTTACCAAAGTGCGCGTAAACGGAAAAAACTATTTTAGCGGGGATGTGCAAACGGCCACGCAGAACTTGCCTGCCGATATTGTAGAAAACATACAGGTAATTGATGATTACGGCGACCAGGCCAACCTAACCGGCATTAAAACCGGTGACCCGGAAAAGATCCTAAACATTACTATACAGCCCGGCAAACGCACTGGCAAATTTGGGCAAGCGACAGTAGGAGCAGGTAATGATGACCGCTACCTGGCCCGAATTTCAGCAAACACGTTTAAGGAAGACCGGCAGATCTCTGCCATTGGCACATGGAATAACACCAATACAAATTCTTTCAATCTCGGCGGGCAAGGCGGCGGAGGAGGCCGGGGTGGTAGAGGTGGCGGCGGTGGTTCTGCCGGTGGAGTGAGTACGGCTAATGGCATTACCACTAATCGCTCATTAGGCTTTAACTATCGTGATGAATGGGGAAAAAAGATTACCGCCTATGGCAGTTATAGCTTCGCTGATCGTGACAGGCTTATTAGCAGTACTTCGCAAACTCAAAACCTTTTCCAGAGTGGTGCTTTATTGAATGATGATAACACTAATGGCCGCAACAATACCATCAACCACCGGTTTGACTTCAATATCGAGTATCGCATCGATACCGCAAATTATTTAAAGATCAATCCTAATTTCTCATACAGCAGCTTTAATGATAATACATCAGATATTTTCACTAACACCCGAAACGGCCGTGTAATAAGCGGTAATGAGATAGCGCTTACCAACTCTACATCGCCAAGCGGCGGGGTAAGTGTTTTGTACAATCACAAGTTTAAAAAGAAGGGGCGCAACTTCAGTATTAACACCAGCTTAAGCCTCTCAAAAAGCGATCAGGGCTTGAACGATAAATACACCACTCAACAAGATAGCATCATCACACCGCTTTTTCAGCAGATCAATACTGACAACCAAACATTAAGGGTAAATGTAAGCCTCAGCTATATTGAGCCATTAGGTAAAACCACCTTCCTGGAAGGCAATTATACCTACAACCGCAGTAATATTGATAACAACCGGTACAACTATCGTGTAGACCCTGAAACCGGCGCGCAGACTTATATTGATAGTTTAAGCACGCTCTATAATTATCAATTTACCACTAATAAATTCGGTTTAAACCTGCGTGGTGTTAAAACTAAATACAATTACACCATCGGCATGGCCGTACAACCGGCAACATTAACCGGCGAATCGCATAATTTTACTACAACTACTAATACGTTTAACTTTATCCCTACAGCCAGGTTCATCTACAACTTTAAGAAAAACCATTCATTATCATTCAATTATACGGGCAGCAACAACCAGCCAAGTTTTACCCAATTGCAATTACAGCCGGATTTTTCAAATCCGCAAAACCGTATTTATGGTAACCCGGATCTGAAACCCGAGTTTAGCAACAACATAGCTTTAAGGTACAATCAGTTTGATATCGCCAGTGGTAATTCACTGTTCGCTAACTTATCGTTCAATTCAACGCAGAACAAAATCGTCACAAACACGCAGCCCATCACCGGGACAGGTATTGATACTACCCGCTTTGTGCAGGAAACCCGTTATTTAAATACAAGCGGTTTTTACAGTGCAAATGGTAATTACTCATTCTCTAAACCTTTTGCCAATCGCAAGTTTACGGCTACGCTGAACGGCGGAGCAAGCTTTAGCAACAACATTAACTTTATCGAGAATCAACGAAATGAGGGCAAGAACTGGGTATTTAATCAGGGTGCCAAACTGCGCATAGATATAGATAGCCTGATGGATACGGAAATTAGCGGTAATTACAGCATCAACTCAACCCGTTACAGCTTACCATCGTCCATAAATACCGATGCCAAAACATGGACCCTGGGATTGGATGGCCGCAATTATTTCTTTAACGATTTTGTGTTAGGGTACAATCTTACTCAAACCATAAATCATGGCTTCAGCGCAACTGTGAAAGCCAACCCTACCTTGCTCAGTACTTATGTAGAGCATCAGTTTATGAAAAATCATCTGGCGGCCCTGCGTTTCCAGGCTTTTGACCTGTTCAATCAGAACACGGGTATATCGCGGGTAGTATCGGGCAACCAAATCATCGATACGCGCAGTAACCGCCTGGGGCGGTATTTCATGTTATCATTTACCATGCGATTACAAAAATTTGCGGGCAGGCAAGGCGGCCGCGGCAATTTTGGTGGCGGCGGACGCAGGGGCCGTAATGGTGGTTGATAAATAAACTGTTATATTTAAATCATGATAGCAGACGGACAAATTTATCAGTCCAAAAAAGGGTGGGTGATCTATATCCCGTTCTTTATAACGGCAGCTGTGATGGTGCTCAGTGTTTCTACAGGTAAATACCTGCCCTCAATTATTTGTAGCTGTGTGGTACTTGGCTTAACACTGCCTATGCTATTGAACACCAAATACACGATTGGAACCGATAACATTCTGAATGTCCGTTGTGGTTTTTTGGTTAATATCAATATTGACATTACAACAATCACAAGAATTGAACATACACGCAACCCGCTAAGTGCGCCGGCATTATCTTTAGACCGGATTGAAGTATTTTACAATAAATTTGATTCGGTGATGATATCCCCGCTGGATACTGATAATTTTATCGCCGACTTAAAGAACATAAACCCTGCTATCGAGGTTAAACAATAACAATTATCTACAATGCGTTTTCGCTTCTACTTCGTTTTATTACTAGCTCTATCGTCATTAAGGGTTTTTGCGCAGGAGACCATAAAAAACACCCGCAAGATAACCAATAACGTTACTGAAGTGTTCCATACATTAAATGATGGCACTACGCGGCAAGGTGTATACCAGGCCTTGTATAAAAAGAAAATCGCTATTGCCAGCGGTGGCTATAACAATGGTAAACGCGTAGGATTGTGGCAGTTTTATAACGACAATGCCACAGTTGTACAAAGCTATAACTTTGATAAACAACAATTTGTATTTGAGGCCAGAGAAGACAGTACATCTAACATACATTATTTTGTAGACCGCACTTTTGATACCGTTAAGGTAGCCAACCCTAAGATTGAGAAGCCTTTACGCATTGGCGGTGTGTATTACGGCTACCTGCCTTATGTAGCATTATTTAAGTTACCCAAGCGATACAACCAGATAGATTACGATTACAG
>JAESTD010000168.1 GCA_016763755.1 Mucilaginibacter sp. | reverse complement strand
GTAAGTGCCATAGGCCGCGCCGCCACGGGGGCGTTCCGTTGTCCAGGCTGGAAAACTGGTGTAAATCTTATGAGAGAAAGGGATCGGGGGTCAATCAACCCTTAGGTTGGCGTTGCTTCTTGTAGTGAGTGAGACGTCTTTCTGGTGCCGGTGCACGTAATTAACGATATAAGGATTATCCGTTTTTGCTGTTTCAAAACCTGCTTTTAAAATAGAGGGCAAACTTAGCAAAAAAGCACCCTGCTATTTGTACAATTTTAAAATTGCACAATTGTTTTACATGCTTTCGTAGTCCGTTGCGATTACAAAATTCATATTTATAGAACCACTTTAACCGTGGGCAAACTAATTTTTTATATTTGCCGCACTAACATAAATAATATGAGCGCATTAAGTAACAGGATAAACAACCTGTCGGAATCTCAGACCATTAAAATGGCAAAAATGGGCCGCGAACTGGCGGCTAAAGGCGTAGATGTGATAAGCCTTAGTTTTGGTGAACCCGATTTTCATACCCCTGAGTATGTTAAGGATGCTGCCAAGACTGCCATGGATAAAAACTTTACTTACTACACCCCTGTTGCAGGCTATCCGGACCTCCGCAAGGCCGTTGTAAAGAAGTTAAAGGATGAGAATAATCTGGATTATACTGATACGCAAATTGTAGTTTCAACAGGTGCTAAACAAGCAATTGCTAACGCGGTGCTTTGTTTGGTTAACCCGGGCGAAGAAGTGATTATCCCTACCCCTTACTGGGTGTCATACTCTGAGGTGGTTAAACTTGCCGAAGGCGTAAGTGTTTTCATCGATACCACTGTTGAAACCAACTTTAAAATTACTCCCGAGCAATTAGAAGCGGCTATTACGCCAAAAACTAAACTCTTCATGTTCTCTTCGCCGTGTAACCCTACCGGCAGCGTTTACAGCAAAGACGAACTGGAAGGTTTGGCTAAAGTATTTGAGAAAAACCCTCATGTATATATCATGAGCGATGAGATATACGAGCACATCAACTTTATTGGCGGCCATGAGTCAATCGCGCAATTCCACAGCATTAAAGATCGCGTGGTGATCATCAACGGTTGGTCTAAAGCATTTGCCATGACAGGCTGGAGAATTGGCTACACCGCTTCAAATAGCGAGTTTGCGGCCGCCTTTGATAAGATGCAGGGCCAAGTAACGTCAGGTACTTGTTCTATCACCCAAAAGGCAGGCGTTGCTGCCTACGAAGGTGGCTTAGAGACTGTACACCAAATGCGCGATGAATTCCAGAAACGCCGCGACCTCGTTTACGGATTATTGAAAGACATCCCCGGCATTGAGGTGAACCTGCCTGATGGCGCTTTTTACTTCTTCCCTAACGTTACCGCCTTCTTTGGTAAAAGCTATAATGGCAAAACCATTAAAGATGCTGACGAACTATCTATTTTCTTATTAGAAGAAGCTCACGTAGCTACCGTAGGCGGTGATTCATTTGGCGATAAAAAATCTATCCGTATTTCTTACGCCGCGGCTGAGGATAAACTGGTTGAAGCGGTAAGCAGAATAAAAGCTGCACTTGCGAAATTGGCGTAATATTCTGAACCTTGATTCACATGATTATAAAATTAACTTGATTTCTCTGATCATGTGAATCCTTGAATCAAATAAACCACGGTTCAAACAAAAAGAAAGCCCTTCCGATATCCGGAAGGGCTTTTCACTTTACCTTATTCTCTTAAAATTGGTTTGATTACAGTGCGAAACCGTATGCTATGCGCAAACCAACTGTACCATAGTTGTTGCCTTGGCCAGAGAAGTTTTCGTAACGGGCGCCGACGTCCCAACTATGATTAGCCCAACCAATACCCGGTGAAGCGATAAGTTTAGTGTTACCACCTTCATTAGTCTCAAAACCGGCACCGATCTCTGCACCCAAGTAGATGTTATTTGCTACGAAGGCTTTGATACCTGCTTTAACTGGCACTATACCTAAATCGTCAGGTTTAATACCACCTACTTCTTTAGCAAAGAAATTATAGTAACCCGATGTCAGAGATAATGCTACGTTAGAACCAAGTCCGTATTGCAAACGTGCAGTACCGCCCAAACCTACATTAGAATAATCGTGTAGATTGCCAACCGGCAATAAACCTTCTACACCTATACCTAATCTCCAGTTACTTTTCGGGGTAGTTTGTGCATGTACGTTTGTTCCGATAAATAAAGCCGCTGCGGTAAATGCTGCAGCTATTAATTTGTTTACTTTTTTCATTGTTGTGTTTTTTAGATTAACAATATTAAATTGTGATACACCCCCATAATCAAATACTTTGCCAATCAGCTTTCGTTGACTACTAAATAGCACAGAGATTATTGCTTAATCCATTATATAAAACTCTACTGAAAGCAACTTTATATACTGATAATCAATTTGGTTCATTATGCTTTCTAAAATATCATAGTGTAATTAACATAATATCAAATTATATTATCCATACTTATTTTCGTGTATAATTAAATAGAAAAGTGTATTGAGATAGATATAACACACAGACAACATGTCGCCATTTTCATCTGTTTTTCATGCCACATTGACCAACATTGACAAAAAAAGCCTCCGGGATAATTCCGGAGGCTTTCAATATTATTTCTCGTGATCAAGATTAGGATCGGGCTTATAGTTTTTTTCAAGCTCGGCCAGCTTCTCTTTACCGTAGGCAAATTTAGTTATGATATAGTATAATACAGGCACTATAAATATCGCCAGCGAGGTCGCCGTCAACATACCGGCAAACACCGTCCAGCCAATGGTTTTACGGGATTCGGCACCCGCACCAGATGCAAACAGCAACGGAACAACACCTAATATGAATGCCATCGAAGTCATGATGATCGGGCGTAAACGAAGCCTTACTGCCTCAAGGGTAGCTTTTTCTAACTCCATACCCCTATCCACACGCTCTTTGGCAAACTCCACGATCAGAATAGCGTTCTTAGCAGCCAAACCTATCAATGTTATCAAACCGATCTGCGCGTAAACGTTATTGGTAAGCTTAGGCCAAAAACTCAGGAATAATATCGCACCGAACGCTCCAAGCGGTACGGCCAACAGTACAGAGAACGGTACCGACCAACTCTCATACAACGCAGCAAGGAACAAGAATACAAACACGATAGACAGGATAAATATGTACACAGTTTTTGAGCCTGATAATAACTCCTCGCGGCTTAGGCCCGAGAATTCATAACCATATCCTTGCGGCAGGGTTTGTGCAGCAACTTCCTGCAGGGCTTTTATAGCATCGCCACTACTATAGCCAGGCGCGGCGTTACCGTTTATCTCCGCTGAGCGGAACAGGTTATAGTGCGATATCAGCGGAGCATTCTCTATTACTTTGTACGTTGTAAGTGTACTTAACGGAACCATTGCACCGGCATCGTTGCGCACAAAGTACTGGCCTATGTTATCAATATTGGTGCGATAATTAGTGTCAGCTTGTGTTACTACCCTGAAGTTACGGCCGTATATGGTAAAGTCGTTTACATAAGCACTACCCATGTAGGTTTGCAGTGCATTATTTACGTCAGACAGTTTTACGCCAAGTTTCTTGGTTTTCTCCCGATCAATGGTTAGCTGATACGCCGGCGTATGAGCCGTGAAGAAAGAGAAAGCTTTTGTGATCTCCGGGCGTTTGTTGATCTCGCCCAGGAAGTTTTGAAGTACCTTCTCGAAGTTCGTGATCTCACCCCCTGCTTCTTTCTCTTGCAAGATAAAGGAGAAACCACCTGTGTTACCCAAACCAGGTATAGCCGGAGGCGATATTACCACCACGCTGGCTTCTTTGGTTTTAGATAGCTTTTTCTGCATAATGCTGATCAGCGAATCTTTCTGCGTCTCAGGCGATTTACGCTCATCCCAAGGCTTTAGCTGCACAAATATGGTAGCACTGTTAGATTTGGTTGCAAAGTTAACCGCGTTTAATCCGCCCAGTGCGGCATAGTGATTAATACCCGGTATGCTATCCAACTGCTTCATCATCCTGTGCAGTACATCAACGGTACGTTCAGTAGCAGAACCTTCGGGTAAGTCGAAGGTAATGATGATCCGGCCCTCGTCCTCTAACGGAATGAAGCCTGATGATTTCCCCCGGAACAATAACACAGTGCCCACAACAATACATACCAATAAGATAATGATATATTTTGAGCCTTTAATACTTTTATCAACCGCATTACGGTACCTGCCGGTTAGGCGCTCAAACCAGTTATTGAATTTATAGAAAAACTTATTTAGGCCGCCTGAGTTCTCGTCTATTTTATGCGGACGCAGCAACAAGGTACACAAAGCCGGGGTAAGCGACAACGCCACAAATGCCGAGATCAATACCGATATAGCGATGGTGATAGCAAACTGTTGGTAAAGCCTGCCCACAATGCCGGGCACAAAACCTACCGGCACAAATACCGCTGCCAGAATCAATGCGATAGCAATTACCGGGGCCGAGATCTCTTTCATGGCTTCATGTGTGGCATCTTTAGGGCTCATGCCGTTCTCATCCATATTATGCTGCACGGCCTCCACTACCACGATCGCATCATCCACCACAATACCGATGGCGAGCACGAACCCGAACAACGTTAACGTGTTGATGGTGAAACCGAGGGGGATAAAAAAGATAAACGTACCCACAATAGATACCGGAATAGCCAATACCGGGATAAGCGTTGTACGCCAGTTCTGTAAGAATAAGAACACCACTACAATTACCAGAGCAAGCGCTATAACTAAAGTTTCAATTACCTCATGTAAAGACACCCTTACTACGGTAACAGATTCAAACGGCACTACGTAAGCAATATCAGCAGGAAAAGCTTTTTTAAGCTCTTCCATCGTTGCGGTAACATTATCAGCAGTTTCGATGGCGTTACTTCCCGGAGCCTGGTAAATCAACAGGTACGATGCTCTCTTACCATCAATAAACGAATTACCAGCGTAGTTAAATTTGCCTAACTGCACGCGTGCAACATCTTTAAGGTGTACGATGGTACCGCTACTTGGTATGGTTTTTACGACTATATTCTCAAACTCTTCGGGCTTTACCAAGCGGCCTTTAACCAGCACGGTGTATTCAAATGTTTGCCCTTTGGTTTGCGGTGTGGCTCCAACGGTACCCGCAGCTACCTGCGCATTTTGCTCGGTTAAAGCACCGGTAACATCGGCAGCTGTCATCCCTAAGGCCGCAAGTTTATCAGGCTTCAGCCAGATACGCATACTAAAGTCATCGGCGCGTGTAAACACGTCACCCACACCTTTGGTACGTAACAAGGCATCCTTGGCAAATATATTGGCGTAGTTATCGGTAAAAGTTACATCATGCGTTCCGTTCGGTGAGTAAAGCGCAACAAGCATCAATATACTCGGGTTACGTTTACGTACGGTTAAGCCTAAACGCTGCACCTCTTGCGGTAAAGTAGGTTGCGCAATACCAACACGGTTCTGCACGTCCAATGCAGCAATGTTAATATCGGTACCCACCTCAAAGTTAACGGTCATGCTCATTTGGCCGTTACCTGTACTATTACTTTGCAGGTAGGTCATGCCGGGGGTACCGTTCACCTGTACCTCTACGGGGGTTGCCACGGTTTGCTCAACCGTTAATGCATCGGCACCGGTGTAATTACCGGTTACCTGTACCGTTGGCGGTGTAATTTCCGGATATTGCCCGATAGGAAGGCTCGAGATAGCCAGCACCCCTACTATGAGGATTACCAGTGATATCACGATTGCGGTTACCGGGCGTCTTATAAAAGTATCTGCGATCATTGTTATGTCTTTTTTCGGTAGTTGCGGCCGGGCCGCCAAATAACTTTAGTTCTTAGTATAGCTATTATTTAGCCTTTGCATCACCTTTGCCACCCGCGGCACCCTGGCCTTGTGCACCAGCACCAGCCGGCGGGCCGAGTGTTATTTTGCCGCCATCGCGCAGGCGTTGGAAACCTTCGGTAATTACTTTATCACCTGGTTTTATGCCATCCATAACAACTATATTGCTTTGTATGCGGGGGCCCAATTTTACCTTAACTTGTTTCGCAATGGTATCTTGAGATACGAATACAAAAAATTCGCCCATTTGCTCGGTTACAGCTTTATAAGGTATCTGTACCCGATCACCGGAATCGTCATTTAACACCTGTAACACACCGCTCATACCATCTTTTAACTCATCCGCCGGATTAGCAAATTCAACACGCACTTTTATGCTACCGCTTTGGTCGGTAACGCCGCGGTCAATTGCGAATATTTTACCATTTTTGTTATAGGTACTTCCATCAGGCAATTGCAATTTGAAAGTAGTATCAGATGAAGCTTTTTGCAGTTTGTAAAAACGGTTGATATCCTGTTCGTTAACCACAACGTCAACACCAATCGGGTTACCGCTTGATATTGTATTTAATAACGTAGTACCCGGACTAACCTGTGCACCCAGTTTAACCTGCGATATCCCAATGCGGCCTGTAAATGGCGCCCTGATGGTAGCGTAAGATAGATCTGTGGCTGCCGATGCTACGCCTGCCTGCGCTACAGCGACCTGGCTTTTAGCTGTTTCAAAGGCTGCTGATGCTTGGTCAACCGTTTGGCGGGCAACCGCATCGTTTTTCAGCAACATATTATAACGATCAATATCCTTTTGAGCCTTATTCAGATCAGCTTTAGCACTAATCAAATTTGCCTGTGCCTGCTGATAAGCTGCCTGATACTTGCGTTTATCTATTTCATATAACGGTGTGCCTTTAGTAACCACTGTACCTTCTTTAAAAAATATGCCGGTTATAAAGCCCGAGATCTGGGCGCGTAATTCGACATTATTAAGCGCTACAACGGTGCCCTGATATTTATCGTAATAAAGGGCATCAGATTTTTTCGCTTCGATAACATTAACCGGAGTTGGCGGCATGGCAGCGCCTTTTTTATCTGATTTGCTTTTGCAGGCAGATACCGATAGCAAGGCTAAAGCAGCAATACAGTAATTATATGTGTTCTTCATTGTGTGTGTTGTCTCTTTGAGTGATGATGAGTTGAGTTTGTTTAGTTCTATTGTATTGCTAATGTCCCTAATGAACGTTGCAGGTCTATTTTGCTTGCCAATAGCTGAAATAAAGCGTTATAAAAATTAAGCTGAGCTGTGCGCAGGTCGGCCTGTGCTACAATAACATCAAGATAGGTTTTTACTCCTTCGCGGTATTGCAGGTCAACCACCTTGTAAACATCGCCGGCTAATGTAACGTTCTCATTAAGTGCTTTCCAGTTAGCGTAGGCACTTTTATAATTCGCTATTGCCTGGGTATATTCTGTACTGATGGTGTTGCGGCTATTGATCATGTCTAGGTCATCGCGTTCAACCTGCAGTCGTGCTTTGGCCAGGTTTTGCAAACGCTTGCCACCCTGAAAAATCGGGAAGCTTAACGACAAGCCTGCAAATGATGTTGGGAATGCATCATTATAAAGTTTGGAGAAGTTATCGTTAAAATAAGCCAGACTGTAACCGCCGATTGCCTGCACCGACGGTAAAAAACCCCATTTATAATACGATACGTTTACGTTATCCAGATTTTTTTGCGATTGCAGCATGCGATATTCTATACGATTGGCGTAGTTGAGCACCTGATTTGTATCGGCCATAGCTTCTGTTTGCAAAGCAGCAGAATCGTATGATAAAGTTAGCGCACGGTTGGGATCAAACCCCATCACTTGTTTAAGATAAGCCGATTTGCTTTTAATGGCTTCTTCTGTTTGCTTTTGTGATGCCAGGGAATTGTTAAGAGCGATAGTAGCCTGTTTATAATCCGTCTTATCAACCACACCTGCTTGGTAACGCGAATAAGCGTCTTTTAAGCTACGGCGAAGCCTTACGATATCCTGCTTAATGATATCCAGTTGGCGTTGCGATAACAGCACATCGTAAAATGCTTTGCTAACATCTGTAACTAAACCTATTTTAGCACTTTCTGTATTCTCTTTATAGTATTGCCTTGAGTATTTTGAGGCTTTGGACGCCTGTAAGACCTCATTATTATACAAAGTTTGGCTTGCTGATAATCCTAAATTTGAGGTGTTATGCGCAATTGCTAAATTTTGTTGGGATGTCCCACCTGTTCCTGTTCCTGTGCCGGTGCCGCCTGTTCCGGTACCAGTACCGGTTCCTGTGCCAACCCCACCGGCAATAAAAGCAGGCCTTTGGAAATAATGCTGATACTGGTTGCTTGAGGTAACCTGCGGTAACCAACCCGATAAACCAATTTTGATATCACGCTCACTGATCTGCTCATCAATATTGGCTTGTTTTAACTGCGGTTGATTACGCAAAGCAAACTCAATACTTTGCTGAAGCGTTACCACTGCCATACCTGTATCTTGTTTAGATTGAGCAAACAATACAGTAGGCAAAAAAAGTGTTATATTAGAGATAAGAAAGTAACCAATTTTTTTCATAAGTGCTTAGATGCGAACCTTTAAAACCAACATTCGGCCTAAAGGTTTTGCGCCGAACTGATTAAAAATATGTTAGGAAGTGCGAATATGATATTAAAAGAACCTAATAATTATCAGGCAACAGAATTTTTACCATTTTAGGAGATTACAATGATAATTGGCACGATTTTTCAACTTTTTACAAGATTTTGAAAAATAGTGGTGGTGAATAAATAAAAATTTTAATTAATTTGCCTGATGAAATTGTGTTAACTCTGCATTAACAGTGTGTATAAAAAATTACATTGATAATGCATGAGCTGTGTAATTTCATGGTATTTTTACAAAAAATTTAAGCAGTGTTTATAAATGGTTAAAAAACTACACGAGAAGATCGCCCAGTTCCAGGATGCAAATATGATCAGGGCACAGGGACTGTATCCTTTTTTCAGGCCTATCGAGTCAGGTCAGGATACTGAAGTAATGATCAATGGTCACCGTGTTTTAATGTTTGGTTCTAATTCATACCTGGGTTTAACCAATCATCCTAAAATAAAAGAAGCCACAAAAAAAGCTATTGATAAATATGGCTCAGGTTGTGCAGGTTCACGTTTTTTAAATGGTACGCTCGATATCCATATTGAATTAGAGAACCGCCTTGCCCAATACGTTGGTAAAGAAGCAGCAGTATTATTTAGTACAGGTTTCCAGGTTAACCTGGGGGTGTTATCATGCATCACAGGCAGAAATGATTATTTAATATTAGATGAGTATGATCATGCCTCTATTATAGATGGCACTCGTCTTTCGTTCTCTAAAACCATCAAATACGGCCACAATGATATGGCCGATCTTGAGCGTAAACTAAGCATCCTTCCAGAGGAAGCTGTTAAAGTTATCGTTGTTGATGGGATCTTCAGCATGGAAGGTGATATTGTTAAATTACCTGAAATTGTTGAACTGGCCGATAAATATGGCGCAAACATCATGGTTGACGATGCCCACAGCTTAGGCGTTATTGGCCACAATGGTGCCGGTACAGCATCACACTTCGGTTTAACCGATAAGGTTGACCTGATCATGAGTACTTTCAGTAAATCATTAGCATCGTTAGGCGGTTTTATAGCTGCTGATTATGATACCATTGATTATATTAAACACCGCGCACGTTCATTAATGTTTAGCGCGAGTATGACCCCGGGTTCCGTTGCCAGCGTTATTGCTGCTTTAGATATCATCGAAAGTGAACCGGAGCGCATCCAGAAACTTTGGGATAATACCAATTATGCCATGAAGCTTTTAACTGATGAAGGTTTTGATATAGGTGCTACCGAAAGCCCTATTTTACCGATATACATCCGTGATAATGCTAAAACCTTCCAGGTTACCAATTATCTGCAAAAAGCCGGAGTATTTGTTAACCCGGTAGTATCGCCGGCTGTTCCGTCAGATTCATCGCTGCTGCGTTTCTCACTGATGGCAACGCACACCTTTGCACAAATAGATGAAGCAGTTGAAAAACTGATACAAGCCTTTAAAGCGGTAGGCGTAACTACAATAAAAGAGAAAATCCAATAAGAAACATAAATTATCATACAACAGCGCCAGTTTTTTAACTGGCGTTGCTGTTTTACCCCTTACCCACAACCCACAAAATGAAAACAATTATCCCGGTAGAGTCGAAAAAACAGCTTGGCGCGTTTATCGATTTTCCGCACGAGCTTCACAAAAACGATTCTAATTACGTACCGGAATTATTTATCGCCCAGCGTGACCTGCTTACAACCCACCCGTTTCATAAGCACTCATCGCTACAAACCTTTTTAGCTTATGACGGTGATAAGATCGTGGGGCGCATTGCTGCTATTTACAACACCAACCACAATAGCTTTAACAACGTTAACGAAGGCTTTTTTGGATTCTTTGATGTAATAAACGATCAGGAAACAGCCAACCTGTTGCTTGATACAGCTACGAAGTGGGTAAAAGAAAAAGGTGCTACCAATCTTATTGGCCCCGTTAACCCATCAACTAACGAGGTTGCAGGTTTACTGGTAAAGGGATTTGACAGTTCGCCAATGGTGATGATGCCGTATAACCCGGAGTATTATATTACCCTTTTGGAGAATTACGGACTTAGCAAACAAACCGACCTGCTTGCCTGGCATTGGGACGGTGGAAACTATAACGATAAATCGTTACAGATGCTGGATAAATTGCAGGAGCGTTTAAAACGCAACAGTAACGTCACCATCCGTAAGATAAACATGAAGAATTTTAAGAAAGAAGCCGATACCCTGCGCGATGTGTATAATAGTGCATGGGATAAAAACTTGGGCTTCTTCCCGATGACCAACGAAGAGTTTGATTATACAGCAAAAGACCTTAAAATGATACTTGATCCGGACTTTGCTTTGTTGGCTGAGCAAGACGGTAAAATCGTGGGTTTTGGCGTGGCCATACCGGATATTAACCCGATCCTTAAAACCATTAAAAAAGGACGCCTTTTACCTACCGGTCTTTTTAAACTGCTTTTCAGCAAGAAGAAGATCAAAGGTATCCGCATTATGCTGTTAGGTGTAATTGAGGGTTATCGTAAACTGGGTATCGAAGCCTGTTTGTATGGCTCTATCATCAAAGCCTACCGGGCCAAAGGCTTACTGTATGCTGAAGCCAGCTGGACTTTAGAGAAAAACGATATGGTAAATCGTGCTATTGAGGCCATTGGCGGTGATCAGTACAAAACGTACCGTATTTACCAGAAAGCTATTTAAAACACCTTTTTTCATCTGCCTGTAATCTTTATAACTTTTGTAAATATTACCACTTGAATTTTGGTTATTTGCCGAGCGTTTGACCCAAACCTGCGTAGAGTCAAACGCACATGTAACACGATAGTAAAAGCGATCTGCCCCGGCAGATCACTCCACTATATAACAAGTAATGAAAAACTGATGTACTATTTATCCGGCGTTGCCCCTAAAAGCAAGGACGTATTTATCTGCTACATTGCCTTTTAAAACAAACAATAAATAATGAAAATTAACATTAAACCTGCAGAAGGTAAGTTAGGTATCCTTATCCCCGGTTTAGGTGCCGTAGCTACTACTTTAATTGCCGGTGTTGAGGCTGTAAAAAAAGGGATAGCCCAACCTGTTGGCTCTTTAACACAAATGGGTACCATACGTTTAGGTAAACGTACCGAAAACCGTAACCCAAAGATCAAAGATTTTGTTCCGTTGGCTAACCTTAACGATATCGTTTTTGGTGGCTGGGACGTTTACGAAGATAACGTATACGAAGCTGCAGTTAACGCCGCAGTAATTGAGCGTGGCCTGTTAGACCAAGTAAAAGACGGTTTGGAAAAAATCAAACCAATGAAAGCTGCCTTCGACAAAAACTACGCTAAAAACCTTGACGGTACTCACGTAAAAACCGGTACCCGTTACGAGCTTGCACAGCAAGTTATGGAAGACATCCAAAACTTCCAGACCGAAAACGGCCTTGACCGCGTTGTGTTAGTATGGTGTGGTTCAACTGAAGTTTACTTTGAAGGTTCAGAGATCCACGAAACCCTTGCCGCTTTTGAGCAAGCATTAAAAGACGACGACAAGCGCATTGCTCCAAGCATGATCTATGCTTATGCTGCTCTTAAATTAGGCGTTCCATTTGCTAACGGTGCCCCTAACTTAACGGTTGATATCCCTGCGATGATCGAGCTGGCTAAAGAAACCAACACCCCTATTGCAGGTAAAGACTTTAAAACCGGCCAAACTTTAATGAAAACCATCCTTGCGCCAGGCCTTGCTGCACGTTCACTGGGTGTACACGGATGGTTCTCAACCAACATTTTGGGTAACCGCGATGGTTTGGTATTAGATGATCCGGATAACTTTAAAACCAAAGAGGTTTCTAAACTGGGTGTATTGGAAGATATTCTTAAACCAGAAGATAACCCTGAGTTATACGGCGATATTTTCCACAAGATCCGTATCAACTACTATCCTCCACACGGCGATAACAAAGAGAGCTGGGATAACATCGACATTTTTGGCTGGTTAGGCTACAAAATGCAAATTAAGATCAACTTCCTTTGCCGCGATTCTATCCTTGCTGCACCTATCGCTTTAGACTTAGCTATTTTCTCTGATATGGCTAAACGCGCCAACATGAGTGGTATCCAGGAGTGGTTATCATTCTACCTTAAATCACCGCAAACCGCGCCGGGCTTACAGGCTGAGAATGATATCTTTAAACAGTTGATCAAATTGGAAAACACACTTCGTTACCTGATGGGCGAAGATTTGATCACCCACTTAGGTTTAGATTATTACGATGATGTGTTTGCTGTTCAGCACGCATAATCACATAAAAATTTAACGTAACAAAACGGGATATTTCCTCAAAGGAAATGTCCCGTTTTTATTTTGGCCTTATTTTGCGATATTCGCGAAGCCAAAGACATTAAAGCTAATCCCCTGTTTTTCGCAACACCCGGACAATAAACGGTTATATTTTTCGTAGATTGTAACAGTTGTATTACAAATGCGTCTACGAAGCGGGATAGCTATGGTATTAGGCACAGGTGCGGTTTATATCCAAATCAAAAATGATACTAAACCGTTGATAGATAAGTAATGGCAACATTTGTAAAAGCACAAGCCTCGTCGTTAGCGGCATCTGTAGTAGATTTTGGGTTAACCATTTTCTGCAAAGAAGTGTTGGGTATTTGGTATGTAGCCGCCAGTTTTATAGGTACAGTAAGTGGTGGTGTAACCAATTTCATGTTGGGCCGTAAATGGGTATTTAAAAAAAAGAAAGAAAAAACTATACCCGCACAGGCGGCTAAATACGTATTAGTGTGGTGTGGCAATTTAGCGTTAAACACGGGGGGCGTATTCCTGGTAACGCACTATTTAAAATTCGATTACAAAATATCAAAAGTGGTGGTATCACTTTTGGTAGGCATATTTTATAATTACTTTCTTCAAAAGAAGTTTGTATTTGCATAATTTTAAACTTATAAATGATTTTAAGCTACCCGTATAAGCATCTTTTACTTATACTTTTTTTATTTACAAGCGTTTGTGCAACAGCACAAAACACTGTGGTAACCGGTACTGTAACCGATGCCACCAATAAACAGCCTTTACCTTTTGTAAGTATCGCTTTTACCCGCACCACCGTGGGCACAAATACCGATAACAACGGTAAATATGCACTCAGCATATCGCAACAAGTTACCGAGCTTAAGATCAGCTACCTGGGTTATAAAGAGACCTATGTTAAAGTGCAGCAAGGCAAAGAGCAGGTCATCAATATCAAGCTGATGCCAACCTCGCAAAGTTTAAATGAAGTTACTGTACAAACCAAAAAACGGCCTAAGTACGATAACGAGAACCCGGCAGTAAAACTCATCCGTCAGGTTATTGCTAACAAGCCAAAGAACCGGCCGGAGGCATATAATTATGTGGAATACAAGGAGTACGATAAGATGCAGTTCTCGTTGAGTAACATCTCTGAGAAAACAAAAAACCGTAAGATCTTCAGGAAGTACAAGTTCATTTTTGAGAATAAAGACAGCACTACCTACCCGGGCAAAACACTGTTGCCTATTTACATGAAGGAACGCCTTACGCAGGTGTTTTACCGTAAAAACCCCGAGGTTACCCGCAATAAGATATTAGGTGAAAAATCGGTTGATTTTGGGCCGGGTTTCGATACCGAAGGTATTGGTCAGTATTTCCAGCACCTCTATGCAAAGGTTGATATTTACGATAACGATGTGTTATTATTAGGCCGCCAGTTCCTCAGCCCGATATCAGACAATGCTCCCACGTTCTACAAGTATTTCATTACAGATACGATTACGCTCGAGACTGGCAAAAAACTCATCCAATTAAGTTTTACGCCGCGCAACACCAACAATATTTTATTCGAGGGTGATATATTTATCACGCTCGATGGTAACTATGCCGTACAAAAAGCAGCGCTGATCGTAAACGGAAACATCAACGTGAATTTTGTGCGCAGCATGAATATCGATCAGGATTTTGAGCTGAGTCCGGATGGGCGTTACCACATGAGCCGCAGTAACACCTTTGCCGATTTCGGGATCACGGCCAAACGAAAAAGCGGCCTGTTTGGTTCGCGAACGATAGTTCGGCGCGATTTCACCATCAACAAACCACGGCCCGATACTACTTACCAGACTCCGCCCGAGGTTGAGGACGAAGAGCTACGAAACCGGCCCGATAGTTTCTGGGTACAGGCCCGCTATGATACTTTAAGCACTGCCGAATCAAAAGTTTACAAGAACATCGATAGCCTGGTACACATGCCGTCATTTAAGCGCACCGCGAATTTGATCAACTTGTTATTTGCCGGTTTCAAAAACTTCGGCAAGTTTGAGATTGGCCCTGCCAGTACTTTCTACAGCTTTAACCCTGTTGAGGGTTTACGCCTGCGCGTTGGTGGCCGTACCACCGCCGACTTTAGTAAAAAGATCTTCTTTGAAGGATACACCGCCTACGGTTTTAAAGACGAGAAATGGAAGTATTTTTTTGCTACCACATACTCTTTAAATGGCAAAAGCATCTATCGTTTCCCGCAGCATTATATCAGGGCAAGTTATCAGCGTGATACAAAGATCCCGGGGCAGGAGTTGCAATTTATTTCAGAAGATAACGTATTGCTATCCTTTAAACGCGGCCGTAACGATAAATACTACTATAACGACCAATACCGGTTAGAGTATGTGAGCGAGTATGCCAACCACTTCTCTTATAAGATCGGATTACGCAACCTTATCCAAACGCCGGCAGGTAGCCTGGTACCGTTCATAAATACATCAGGCACGCAAACATTTGATAAACTAACCACATCAGAAGCTACAATTGGTTTCCGCTACGCGCCTAACGAGCAATACTACCAGGGTAAATTGTTCCGTACGCCTATTATCAATCAATATCCTAAATTATCGTTAGAATATACCGCCGGTTTAAAAGTCTTAAACGGCCAGTATCAATATCATAAGATCGACTTCCGCGGCGAGAAACGTTTTTATGTAGCACCGTTTGGTTTTTCAGATGTGATACTGGAAGGTTCAAAAACATTTGGGCAGGTGCCGTACCCGTTGTTGAATATATCGCGTGGTAACCAAACTTTTGCTTACGTTATCGATCAATATAACTTAATGAATTTCCTGGAGTTTGTGAGCGATAAATCGGCAAGTGTTATCATCGACCATCACTTTGGTGGATTCTTCTTTAACAAGATCCCTCTCTTTAAGAAGTTAAAATGGCGCGAAACCGCATCATTCAAAGCGCTTTGGGGTGGTTTAAGCGATGAAAATACACCATCCTTACACCCCAATTTATACCGTTTCCCGGCTGATGACAAAGGGGTACCAATTACCTACGCTCTGCAAGGTAATACGCCTTATACTGAAGTAAGTGTGGGCATAGAAAACATTTTTAAATTTATAAGGTTGGACTATGTTAAAAGATTAACATACCTGGACAACCCTGATGTTGCTAAATGGGGTGTACGTGTGAAAATCAAATTTGACTTTTAATCAATAATAGTTAACTTAGGTTTATCTACTTTTACCTTTGAAATGGCACAACAAACATCAATCCGCACAAGCGTGCAATTAGGAATCTACAAAGTTATCGATCCCTTTGTTAAGTTATTGATAAAGTTAGGTTTAACTCCTAATGCAGTTACTTCTATAGGTTTTGTATTAAACGTTGGCGTTGCGGCCATTTTCATCATCGGTTCTGAGCACGGTAACCGCGGCGATTTCAGCTACATTGGCTGGGCAGGTGCCCTTATATTATTTGCCGGATTGTTTGATATGCTTGACGGACAAGTTGCCCGCCTGGGTAATATGAAATCGGTATTTGGTGCCCTTTACGATTCAGTATTAGATCGTTACAGCGAATTGATCATGTTCCTGGGTATTTGTTATTATCTGGTAGCGCATCACTATTTCTTAAGCTCGATATTTGCGTTTATTGCCCTTATTGGTTCAATGATGGTAAGTTACGTACGCGCCCGTGCCGAAGGTTTGGGTGTTGAGATAAAAGGTGGTTTAATGCAACGCCCAGAGCGTGTTATCACTATCGGTGTGTTTGCCATCGCCTGTGGTATCAGCGCTATGTACCTTGGCGGCGACTATAAATTGTATATCCCGGGTATCAAATATCACATTTTCGAGACCATGTCTATCTTCACCTTCCCTATCGCGATATTGGCTGTATTAACCAACCTTACCGCTTTTGGGAGATTAATGGATGCAAAAAAGGCGTTGTCTGAAAACGAAGAATGATCAAAAAACTACTAAAGCTTTTTATTTCATCACTACTTTTATTCACCGGCTTTAGGGCCAGCGCCACTGTGTTTACCTCCCGTGATACTTTGGCTGCCGATACCATGCCGGCTCGCGTGGCCGCCGACGGACGAGCATTTCCTACACCACCGGATAACCCAAACAGACTGTTCTATTTGCAGCGCACACCTAACATCAATGCTTTATGCTATGATGTAAATATCGATAAAAATACCGGCCTGCCAGACGAAGACTCGCCCGTTCACGTTTATTGGTTACAGTATGCCAAACATAACGGCGAGCCAGAGGAGCTAAATTTTATACAGCGCCGTTTTGCTTACGGGTATTCATCTACAGTTCTGGGGAATGGCAAGTACGATATCAGGCTTGTGTCATACAAAAAAATTCCGTTTACTTTGATGAAGGGTGCCGACGGAAAATATCATATCTTCGCAGTTGTTTCAAAAAAAACGATACAACTGAAAAGTATTTTTATTCAGATTAATGGTGGGTCTATGTGGTCGCCAAATGTTATTTTTGTAGAAATGAAGGGTACTGATCCTGCAAGTGGCAAAGAGGTGACCGAACGTTTTAAACCCTGATTATTATGGCTAAGAAAAATTTTGTTTCCAACTCAACTGAGTCGGTAAGGATGTTTAAGAGCAACTTCCTGGAGAGCTTATCAAAAGTGCACTACTTTGTGCCTTTGATCATATTTATACCGGTAATTTTAGTGTGCAGTTACTTTGCTTACGACAGAAATATCGGCGTAATAAATTATATCTGGCTGTTTTTAGCCGGCTTGTTCGTTTGGACGCTTACCGAATACATTATGCACCGCTTTGTTTTCCACTTTGTACCAAAAGCAAAATGGGCCTTGCGTTTGCACTTTATTTTCCACGGAGTGCACCACGATTATCCAAGCGATGCCATGCGTTTAGTAATGCCGCCATCGGCCAGTATCCCGTTGGCTACAGGCTTTTATTTCCTATTTAACGCATTGCTGCCTGCTAATTATGTTTTTGGCTTTTTTCCCGGCTTTATTTTGGGTTATTTGGTTTATGATATATCGCACTATGCCATCCATCACTTTAACTTTAAAGGCGCTTTCTGGAAAAAGATAAAACAGCATCACATGCTGCACCATTACCAGGACCCAACCAAAGGTTACGGTGTAAGCTCACCTTTGTGGGATAAAGTTTTCAGTTCAGATTTCATTAAAAAGCAGGATGACTAATGTTTCTGGCAGTGAGGTCCGTATCAATGCAAAAAGTGTAGGTATTGTAACGGGGTTATCTCTTGCGTATTTGGTTCTGTCGTATTTTATGGTTGGTTTTAAAACCGATCAATTGGTGCTGATAGGCATATTCAACGTACTCTTTTATGCCTCTGTAGTAACCCGCAAATTCATTTTAGGCTTCACCATCTTTATTGTCTATTGGATAATATTTGACTACATGAAGGCCTTCCCAAACTACAACTACAATGATGTAGCCATTGGCGGTTTGTATGGCGCAGAGAAAGATATTTTTGGCATACATGTTAACGGCAAGATCCTTACCCCTAACGAGTATCTGCGCCTGAGAAGCACTGATTTTGTTGATGCCATTACAGGCTTCTTTTATCTTTGTTGGATTCCTGTTCCGTTAGGATTTGCTGCATATCTTTTCTTTAAAAACAAACGTCAGTTTTTATATTTCTCGTTAACATTTGTACTGGTTAACCTGCTTGGGTTTGTAGTTTACTATGCTTATCCTGCAGCACCACCGTGGTATATCCAGTTTCATGGCTTTAACTTTCATCCGCTAACACAGGGTAATACTGCAGGTTTAGCAAGGTTTGATAAATTATTTCATATCACACTTTTCAAATCTATCTACGAAAAGGGCTCAAATGTGTTTGCGGCAATGCCATCGCTTCACTCATCGTACCCGGTAATTGTATTGTATTACGGTATTAAAAATCGTTTGGGTTTGATCAACATCTTCTTTGCTCTTGTAACCGTTGGTATTTGGTTCACCGCTGTCTATGCCAGCCATCATTACGTGCTCGACGTTTTGGCAGGTATACTAACCGCTTCAGCGGGCATTTTTCTTTTCAACTGGCTCCTGAGTGCTTCTAAAAAACTACAACATCTCCTGGCAAATTATGAGGCTGTTATACGATAAAAGTGTACAGTAAATGCTACTACAGGGCATATTTAAGGGCTAATAACTAATAATTGCATTAGGGATAAACGCAGTATAAATACTTATTAATCAATGATATTATGTATTTATAATTGTTTATTGTAATTTGCATGCCCCCGTTGTAGGAAACAGTTCATCGGGGCACGTGTTTTGAATAAGTAAGTGCGTACTTATTTGGCCCTACCAGATGAAGAAAATATTTCTACTTATTTGTTTGCTTACAACCGCCTCACTTGTGCGCGCCAGTGATGATGTTTTAGACAGCCTTAAACAAAAGCTGAAAAGCACAAAAAACGACACCCTTAAAGGCGCCATCTGCACTCAAATTGCAGGCGAGTACCTTAAGTTTGATACGATCGTTAACCGAAATGTGCGTAACTATTATCAAACAGAGGCAATCCATTGGTCGTTAACAGCGTTGCAAAATTACTCTTATTACGAGGACACCCTTGGTATGCGTCGTAGTTTTGATGATCTGGCAAAGGTTTACGTAGCGCAGCACAAGTACAGCCAGGCTAAATGGTTCCTGCTGCAATCAACTAATATCTCCCGTAAGCGTAAAGATGCCGAATCGACGATCTCAGCTTTGGTGAAGTTGGCCGGGATTAAAATGGATAACAAAGAAACAAAGCTGGCCCTGCGAGATCTGAACGAAGCTCTTAATCTTTCTCTAAAAGCCAAATCGCCTAAAATGGAAGCTTTGGTCCAACAAACCTATGTATACCTGTATAACCGGCTTGATGACTCTGAAAAAAGCGAATCTGCCGCAAAACGGGTAACTGAACTCAACGATCAGATAAGAAAAGCTGAAGAGGCCCAGGCATTGGCTGCTTCAATGCCTAAAGACTCGACTGCCGTTAAAAAACCTGCTCTTACTCAAAAGAAAAAGGCGTATGCTGTTAAGAAAAATAATAAGCCTGTTTCGGTTATAGCCAAAAAAGTAACATCAAATAGCAAAGCTAAAACTTTGGCGATATCTATCCCGAAAGATTCTGTTTCAAAGAAGACAGCCGTTGTTAAAAAACCCAAAGTTCTTGTTGTCAAGCCCGATTCCATGTCTGTTACTCAGCCAGATACCCTAATGGCTGCAAAAACAGATTCGACGACAGAAGCCCGTACGCTTGCCGCTACTGTAAATAAAGATTCTATTTCTGTTAAAAAGGCTGATTCTATCAAAAAGAAGAAAGCTTACACGGATAAGAAAACAACCAGGGCAATATCTTCTTCAGCTAAAAAACTGGCGTCGCTATAATTTCATCAACCTTATAAGAGTTAATACGCATTTAAACTTCTTAGCGTTTAAAGTGTCAGTTACTGATATGAGGAAATATCTGTTCGGAATATTGTTTTCTGCTCTTACAATAGCGTTTTGTGCATTTAAATGGCAGGATGATGGCGGCTACGCATCTTTTAAACAGGATTTTTTAACCCTGATCAATAAAAAACGCGCTACCGGCTGCAACTGCGGCGGCAAATGGTACCCGCCTGCCCCACCACTGGCTTGGAACGATCAACTGGAAGACGCCGCCCGCGGACATGCACAGGATATGGCCCGCCAAAATTATTTTAGTCATGACAGTAAAGATGGTCGTGGCATGAGCACCAGGATCGTTCAGGCAGGCTACGAATATAAAGGCTGGAAAAGTTTTATGAGCGGTGAAAACATTGCTTTTGGCCAACGCACTATTGAGGAAGTACAAGCCGGTTGGTTCAAAAGCGAGGGACACTGTAAAAACCTGATGAACCCAGAATTTAAAGAAGTGGGCGTAGCCGAGAAAGACCATTTCTGGGTACAGGATTTTGGTGGCCGCGTTGCTTTTAGCCCCGAGCAACAGAAGATGATAAAAGAAGGAAAGTTTAAATTAATACAGCATTGAGTTAAGTCGAAAGTCTGGCGCTTTAAATCAAGAAACAAATAATATGTCATTGCGAGCGATAGCGTGGCAATCTCCTCGCATTATGACTAAAAGCGAGGGGATTGCCGCGTCGCTCGCGCTCCTCGCAATGACATCTGGAATTTAAATTTGACTTTAAACTTCAGACTTTGGACTTTGGACTTTAGAATCTTTCGCCGGCATAGGCCCGCGCAGATGTATTACCAATCCGTTCAGAAAATTACGCAACAACTGGTCTTTGCATTTCACAAAATTGGGATGATCTTCGGCGCGAAAGATAGCGCTCAGTTCGGTTTTGGTAGTTCGGAAATTTACCAATGCCAATATATTGATGATATCCTCGTCGCGAAGCTTAAGGGCTACGCGCAGCTTTTTCATGATCTCGTTATTGCTCATGGCACAAATATACGCTATTAAAAATCATCATTTTCCCAACCCATCAGTTGCATTACACGCCCAAATTCGGGTTGTAATTTAGCGGTGATGGCTACATCTTCATTGCTAACAGGGTGCGTAAATCTTAGCTCTTTTGCGTGCAGCAACATCGTTTCCATCTCCCACATTTCTTTAAACATTTTATTCTGCTTGTTGCAGCCATGGGTACGGTCGCCAATGATAGGGTGAAAAACGTGCGCTAAATGCTTGCGCAACTGGTGCATCCTACCGGTTTGGGGTTCTGCTAATACAAGGGAATATCTTGAGGTTGGATGTTTGCCCAAAGCTATATCTAATTCCGCACGGCTGAGCGTTCTGTATCTCGTTAGGGCATCCTGTAGCGTTCCATTTTCTTTGCGTAAGGGATAATCTATCGTTTCCTCATCAGGCGTAAAGCCGCGTACTATGGCAAGATATCTCTTCTTAACGCGATTTTCCATAAAAGCCTGCTGCATGGCTATCTCTGTTTCCTTATCTAAGGCAAATAACAACACACCGGCTGTTTTACGGTCGATACGATGCACGGGATAAACCTTTTGTCCTATCTGATCTCGCAGTAATTGGATGGCAAATTCAGAAACATCAGCAGCTATCGATGAGCGGTGTACCAGCAAGCCATGTGGTTTATTGATGGCGATGAGATGTTCATCGCGATAGATGATCTCCAGCATCAGGTTAAAGCAAACTGAAACTGACCGGTTACCTGATTAAGCGTATGGCTTTCGCCAGGCGCAACTGGTTGCGGGTCTATCACAAAAACATCGCTCTCAAAAAATCGCGACGCAATACTTACATGGGTGTTACCGGCATGGGGTGCAAACATTTGCAGGGCCAGTTCAGGGTCGTTATTATCTTTGGATAAGTGAGCCAGCAATACGTGGCTCATATAAGCAGGCTTGTGCTCAATAAACATATCCAGCGCCTGTTTATTAGATAAGTGGCCTTTGCCACCGCGAATGCGGTTTTTCAAAAAATATGGATACCTGCCACGGTCTAACATTTGTTCGTCATAGTTAGCTTCTAAAAACGCAGCATGGCATTGCGCAAAGTGGCGGATAAGATGTTCGCATGGTATGCCGATATCAGTAAACACACCGATACGGGTTTCGCCGTTGCTGATCATAAAG
>JAESTD010000167.1 GCA_016763755.1 Mucilaginibacter sp. | reverse complement strand
TTAACTCCAGCTTCTCGCGGTTGCTGAGCTCAACTTCCTGCTTTTTCTCTATCAGCAGCGTAGCCTGCCTGCAGTTATAAGCTATTTTTTCTATCTCGGTCTTCAGTTGCTTCTTCATCTTATATCCAGTTTTTTTGCAGGCACGAACGAAGGTTCACTTTAGCCCTGTGGATGATCACCCAAAAGTTGCTGGCACTTATGCGCATCTCCTTACAAATTTCATCGGTCTGCTCATCGTCTATGTGTTTCATTTTAAAAACCGAGTTCCATAACGGCGGCAGTTTGGTAAGGCATCTTTGCAGCGTACTCATAAATTCTTTATTATTTAGCGGATCGTACTGTTCAACACCAAAGGGAGCCGGCCAGTGTTCTTTTTTCCAGTGATTAAGATCAGCATCAAAAAACTCGTTCTCATCGTCCCCAAAAGCATCTCCCTTTTTTACTGATAACCCTCTCGATTGCCTGCGGTAAACATCAATTATCTTGTATTTAATGATGGCCGTGAGCCAGGTGCGCTCGGTACTATCGCCTCTGAAGGACGATGTTTTCTCAAGCGCCGACAAAAATGTATCCTGCACAAGGTCACGTGCGGTCTCTTCATCGTTAAGTCGGCCAAGTGCGTAGTTGTATAAATAATCAGCGTACAGCTCTACCCATTTCTTGGGTTCGAGCGTATGTATAATGGTATGTTCTATAGTCTCCGGATCCATATTTATGATTGCTCTTTATCTTAAGAGAAGCTTTTTGACATACTTAGTCGTGGCTAAAAACAAAAGCTTACAAAATAAATGATATTTTTCTGAGCATATACGTATCCGTCTATAAGCGAGGTTTTTATTTATTTTATCAGGATAAAGAATTCTCTGATGAGCGGCACAATACCACCCACTAGAGAATTGACACAAACAGCTATTTAAGCGTTACTTTAATGATACCCGTAATATCAGGCAGGGTTGTAAATGCATTTGGGTTTGGCACCGCAGCAATAGCTTTGCTCTCTTTGAGCGGTGTGCCCGCCAGGTTAAATTGTGTTATACCTGCACCCGGGAATTGGTTAATGGCCGTACCATCATCAAATAATTTTATGCTGTTTGATATATCACCTTTTTGGGTGGCGTCAACGCCATTATCTATCGAGGCAAAGAACCAATCGTTAGAGAAGCCGTACATGGTTGCTATGACTATGCGGTCGCCTTTGCTTACGTTAAGTTGTTGCGATGCCACGCCGCCTTTTTGGTTGCCAATAACCGGCAATAGCACTTTGCTATCAGGAGCAGGCAAAACATACACGGCCTTAACGCCGGCCTTTGTTTTCAGATAGGCAGCTAATGTATCAGCATTGCCTTGTTGTGCCAAAGCTTTCAGGCCCTGTCCCCTGTCCAGCTCACCGACCTTGTAGATCGGGTTATCGATACCGTTATAAACCACAACCAATATTGGCGACAGCGGTGTGAAGATCCCGGTAATGCTTTTTGCATAAGCACTTAGCATTGTATTGTCTCCCGCCTCGGCAATATTGGTTAAACCGTTGGCGGTTGGTTTGCCAGCCTCATAAAGCGAATTTGGCGCCAGCAGGTTACCAGCAGCAATATACGATACCGACCATACACCCGGACTTAGCGGTGTTTCATTAGCCGTGCCACCAGATGTATTCTGCAGCGTTAGCGTAAATACCGAGTTGCCCTGATATTTAAGCGTTGCCTTTACCAGTTTAGATGCTTCCAGGTAAATGTTACCCTGTGCATCAATACCTTTTACCTCGGTGATGTTCTTGCTATCAGCTGTACCCGGATGGTTCACGTTAGCGCCCGGTTTTTGGTTGATGCGGGTACCGTTATCCCATAGTTTTACCTGGGCAGAAACATCGCCTTCTATGGGATTGCCGCTTTTATCATAAACCTGTATACCCGGATTCTCCGGAGCGAAGAAAAGATCGTTAGACCAACCGTACATGGTAGCGAAAGACAGGGCCTCGCCTTTCGCTGCCGAGAAAGTGATAGTAGTTGATTGCCCCGGCAAAATAAGAGCAGGTGAACCCGTGCCCTGAAAAGTACCCGATCCTACCAAAGGCTGTGATTTAAGCACATTCTCAACCGTAATGGTGGTTTGCTGAGACGGCGCATTATCATTGTTACTGTCCTTTTTACAAGCGGTAAGAGTAAATGGCAGCAGAGTGACTGCTGATATTGTTCTTAAAATTTTGAATGTATTCATTTGCGTGAAATTTTAACAGTCTGTCGGCTTTAAGGAGATACCCTTACAATTTTTTTGAAAATTTATTTGGTGGCCTTTGTTTGATGCTTGTCAATTACCTGCAAAGCCACGGCAAGGAAAGCCATATCTTTCACCACGAAAAAGTCGGTTACAGGTACGCCATCCATTAGGTGCCAAATACCCGGTGTGGTAATTATAAAACTTAAGGTAACGATAAAAATGAGCGCTGTGAGATAGCCTGCAATGAGGCCGATCCTACTATTCCAGAAAGAAACAATAAGCAATATGGCGTTAACTATCTCAAAAGTACCGATGATGTTTGATACACCCTGCAAGGATGCGACATGGTATAGCCAGCTCATTAAAAAACTATGCGAAACGTAGGCTTTTATACCTGTGGCTTCGGTGGGCGTAAATTTTAATATACCGATCCAGATTAAAACGATGATGGTGGCAATAACCCCAAGGTTATAACTTGCTTTTTTTAAATTCATGACTTGCGTTTTCGCGGTCAGTCGCAAAAAAGAAGCAAGCCTTACAAATAATTTAAAATGATCAGCTTGTTTTCAGGGGGATGCCGGCTTTCAATAGCTCGCCGGTTATTTCTCGGGTGTAGGCATTTATTTCTTCGCGGAAGGCCGTAACGGATGCCCCGCCCCTTATCTCTTCCAGGCGTTTTTCCCATGAACCGGTAAGCTCTGCCTGCGCTATACGCTGGCTTTTTACCACTTCATAAACTGAGAGGCCAGTTGTTGTAGGTACAAGGTTTTTCTTTTCCCTGCTGATGTATACGCGTTTTATAAGGGTTTCGATAATGGCCGCGCGGGTGGCAGGTGTACCTAAGCCACTTTCTTTCATGGCCTCACGTAATTCTTCATCGTCGATATCTTTACCTGCTGTTTCGAGAGCTTTCAACAAACTGGCTTCGTTATACAGCGGTTTCGGTTTGGTTTGCTTTTCTAAAACCGCTTTCTGGCGAATGGGTAAACGCTCATCTTTTACCACTTTTGGCAGGGATGCATTCTCCTCATCCTTTTTATCCTCATCGGCATCGTTGAATACCGCGCGCCATCCAGGGGTACTGATCACCGTACCGCTTGCAATGAATTTCTCACCGCTTTGCACCACAATGCGGGTAATTTCTTTTATACAATCCTGATGAAAAGCTTCCAGCATACGACCGGCAACCATATCATAGATGGCCTGCTGATCTGGCGTTAGATAGTTGGGCTTTTCGCCGG
>JAESTD010000166.1 GCA_016763755.1 Mucilaginibacter sp. | reverse complement strand
CCAAAATTATCTTCTTCTTCCATAACCTGAAGAAAGTTTCGGTTGATTTCCCGTTAGGTAAATTGATCGGTGTAACGGGCGTATCAGGTTCGGGTAAATCGAGTTTGATCATCGAGACCTTATACCCTATTCTTAACCACCATTTCTTCCGCGCCAAGAAGCATCCGCTTCCGTACGAGAAGATAGAGGGACTGGAAAACATTGATAAAGTAATCGAGATAGACCAAACGCCAATTGGCCGTACGCCACGCTCAAATCCGGCTACATATACCGGCGTGTTTTCTGATATCCGCAATTTGTTTGTGGCCTTGCCTGAGTCGCGCATAAGGGGTTATAAGCCCGGACGTTTTTCTTTTAACGTAAAAGGCGGCCGTTGCGAAACCTGCCAGGGCGGAGGCATGAAGGCCATAGAAATGAACTTCCTGCCGGATGTTCAGGTTCCCTGCGAAGAATGCCAGGGCCGCCGCTACAATCGTGAGACGCTTGAAGTACGTTACCGTGGTAAATCTATCAGCGATGTGCTGGATATGAGCATCGAGGATGCAACGCCTTTCTTCGAGCACATCCCGTCTATTTACCGCAAGGTAAAAACTTTGAACGATGTGGGTTTGGGTTACATCACTCTCGGACAAGCATCTACCACCCTTTCTGGCGGTGAGGCACAACGTGTAAAACTGGCTACCGAGCTCTCTAAAAAAGACACCGGTAACACGTTCTACATCTTGGACGAGCCGACAACCGGCTTACACTTTGAGGATATCAACGTATTGCTTGGTGTATTGCAGCAACTGGTTGATAAAGGCAATACCGTGCTTGTGATAGAACACAACCTGGATGTAATAAAAGTTGTTGACCATGTAATTGATGTTGGCCCCGAAGGCGGTGCAGGTGGTGGCAAGATCCTATTTAGCGGTACACCTGAAGGCCTTTGCAAAGTAAAAGAAAGCTTCACAGGTAAGTTTTTGAAAAAGGAGATGGGGATAAAGTAATTCTTACGCTTTCTCCCCAAACGCCAGATCGCCGGCATCACCCAAACCGGGAACTATGTAAGCTTTACTGGTCATTTCATCATCAACAGCGCAGGTCCAAATACGGGCTTTGGGCAGGTTGGCACGTACATGGGCAATACCCTCAGTGCTGGCAATTACGCAGGCAATATGTAATGCTTTAATTTCATAGAGGGCCATAAGCTCTTTACAAACCAATACCATGCTTTGGCCGGTAGCCAGCATGGTATCGCAGATGATCAAAACTTTGCCCGTCAAATCAGGACTGGAGATATGGTTAAGTTGAATGGTAAAATCGCCGCTCTTTTTTACTTTTCTAAAGGCAGTAACAAATGCTGATGGCGAACGGTCAAAGAAGTTGATAAAGCCCTGATGAAATGGCAACCCCGCCCGCATAATGGTACCGATAACCGGCTCATCGGCAGGCATATTTACTGTGGCAATACCCAACGGGGTCTGTACCTCTGCCTCTGTGTATTGCAGGCTCTTGCTGATCTCATAGGCTAATATCCCACCTAATCTTTCCTGATTCTGCCGAAAGCGGAATTTATCTTGCTGAATATTCTCATCCCGCATCTCAGCCAGGAACTGGTTGGCAATGCTGTTGGTTTTGTTAAGGATGAACGGTTGGATGGTTGGCATGGTTAAAGATACGCAAGGCGCGCGACTATCCAAATCAGTCATGTTATTTCGAACGAGGTACGAGGAGAAATCTTTTACACCATGAGTATCGAATGCAGAAGATTTCTCCTCGCTGTCGCTCGTTCGAAATGACAACCTTTTATTTCTTAAGCCCCTCTCCCTCGGAGAGGGGTTTGGGGAGAGGCCTCCTGACATACCGTTGTCACTCCGCCTTATTTCCTTTGCATCAAGATATCGAACATTGCTCAGTCAAAATCGTTATCTTATATTGCTAAGTGCTCATTTGCTAAACGTTTATAATGTATTTTTGTTAAACACATGGACTTTAAAATAACCTCTCAATACGTACCTACCGGCGACCAGCCCGAGGCCATTCGCCAGTTGGTTGAAGGCGTAAACAACGGCGATCCGTTCCAAACTCTGCTTGGTGTTACCGGCTCGGGCAAAACGTTCAGTATTGCCAATGTAATTGAGCAAACGCAAAAGCCGACGCTGATATTAAGTCACAACAAGACGCTGGCAGCACAGTTGTACGGCGAGTTTAAGCAGTTCTTCCCGGAGAATGCAGTGAACTACTTTGTGTCTTACTACGATTATTACCAACCCGAGGCATTTATCCCCTCGTCAAATACTTACATAGAAAAAGACCTTCAGATAAACGAGGAGATCGAGAAACTTCGCTTACGTACCACTTCGGCACTGATGAGTGGCCGCAGGGATGTGATCGTGGTATCGTCTATCTCATGTATCTACGGTATGGGTAACCCTGAAGACTTTGCGGCTTCGGTATTTAAGTTTGCGGTGGGCACCCGCGTTAGTCGCAATGCGTTTTTACACCGATTGGTTGAGATCTTATACGCCCGTACCACCGCTGATTTTAAACGCGGAACTTTCCGTGTTAAAGGTGATACGGTTGACATTTTTCCGCCTTACCTGGATTATGCTTATCGTGTCTCTTTTTTTGGTGATGATATTGAGGAGTTAAGCAGCTTTGACATTACCACCGGTAAAACCATTGAGAAAACCACCCACATGGTGGTATATCCTGCCAACCTTTACGTAGCCCCGCGCGAGCGTTTCCAGCAATCTGTCTGGGCCATACAGGAAGAATTGGAAACCCGCAAAAAGCAATTCATAGATGACCAACGTTTCATCGAAGCCAAACGTCTGGAAGAAAGGGTTAATTACGACTTAGAGATGATCCGCGAGCTGGGTTATTGCAGCGGTATTGAAAACTACTCACGCTTTTTTGATGGCAGGCAGCCGGGTATGCGCCCGTTCTGTTTGCTTGATTATTTCCCTGATGATTACCTGATGGTGATCGATGAGAGCCATGTTACCGTACCGCAGATCCGTGCCATGTATGGCGGCGACAGGTCGCGCAAGATCTCATTGGTTGAGTATGGGTTCCGCTTGCCTGCGGCAATGGACAACCGCCCGCTAAACTTCCAGGAATTTGAACGACTGGCACCGCAAACTATCTACGTGAGTGCTACCCCCGGCGATTTTGAACTGGAAAAATCAGACGGTGTAGTGGTTGAACAGGTGATACGCCCTACCGGCCTTTTAGATCCGCTGATCGATATTCGCCCTGTAATAAACCAGGTTGACGACTTGCTTGATGAAGTAGATAAAACCATCAAGGCCGGCGATCGTGTTCTGGTAACTACCCTAACCAAACGTATGGCCGAGGAGCTGGCTAAATATATGGATAGGTTGGGGATCAAATGCCGCTACATCCACTCAGAAGTTAAAACATTGCAACGTGTGGAGATACTTCGCGGATTACGTTTAGGCGAGTTTGATGTATTGATAGGTATCAACTTATTACGCGAGGGATTGGACTTGCCCGAAGTATCATTAGTAGCCATTTTGGATGCTGATAAAGAAGGTTTCCTGCGTTCAGAGCGCTCACTGATACAAACCATTGGTCGTGCGGCCAGAAACGATCGCGGGCGTGTAATTATGTATGCAGATACTATCACCGATTCGATGCAGGTTACCATGGAGGAAACAACCCGCCGCCGCGAAAAGCAGATGAAATATAACGAGGAGCACGGCATTGTACCAAGAACAGTTGGCAAAACCAAGTCAGAAATTATGGAGCAAACCTCGGTAGTCGACTTTAAAGGTGGTGTACAGCAGGCTTATGTTGAGAACGAAGTGGCTACGCTTGCAGCAGACCCTATCGTTCAATACATGACCAAAGCCGATCTGAAAAAATCTATCGAGAACACTCGCAAAGACATGGTCGCCGCGGCCAAAAACATGGATTTCCTGCTGGCAGCTAAGCTTCGTGATGAAATGTTTGCTTTGGAAAAAATGATGGAAGAGAAGTTTTCCTGATGTGCAGTCCCGATAACCATCAGGATCAGATGATGTAATAATTTGCTTTTGCAACTCAGCTAACTAACTATTTAACAAACCCAAACTTTAATTTGTTAAAAGGTTTGAAAACCGTATTTTTGCAAACTTAATTTTTACATACAGATGTCAGCAACCGAGGTGAAAACTAAAACTGAAGCAGAGAAAGCAAGTGCTGTGAAGAGCGGAAGTTTTGTTCAGGAGAACCAAAAAAGCTTATTATTTATTGCAGCAGCAGTTGTTGTAATGATTGTTATTTACATAGCCTACCTTAGGTTATATCTTGCTCCGAGAGAAGGTAAAGCAGCTAATCAAATGCATGTAGCGCAAGATTTTTGGGCTAACAAAGAATGGGATAAAGCTATCAATGGCGATGCAGGTTATCCTGGTTTCAAAAAGATCATCAGCGAGTACAGCAACACAAAAACTGCTAACCTTGCTTATTTTTACCTTGGTACAGCATACCTTAACAAAGGTGAATACCGCCAGGCTATCGAGAACTTAACTAACTTCCGTGGCGATGATAACATCGTAGCTGCCGAGGCTCTTGGCGCTACAGGTGATGCTTATGTTGAGCTAAAAGATCTGGACAAGGCAGAAACTTATTTCAAAAAAGCTGCTGATAAAGCATCAAACAAGTTCCTTTCTCCTATTTACCTTAAAAAACTGGGCTTGGTTTACGAGGCTAAAAAAGATAAAGCTTCTGCAGCCGATGCTTACAAAAAAATAAAATCAGATTATCCTGAAAGTCCCGAAGCTCAAAGCATCGATGCTTATATCGGTCGCGTTGAAGCAAAATAATTCACGCTAAGATCACAATATTGATAATGCCTGCCGCAAGCAGGCATTATTTGTTTTACAAGGATTATATTTGGCAACATTTGTAGATTTTTAAAGAAATGGCTACTCAATTAAAAAACCTGTCCGATTTTTCTACTGCAAGCGAAATACCCTCTGCTGAAAATTTCAGCTTCGGCATTGTTGTGGCCGAGTGGAACGCTGAGATCACCAATGCCTTGTACCAGGGTGCCTACAATAGCCTGATAAAATACGGTGCCAAGCCGGAGAACATCTACTCATATCCTGTACCTGGCAGCTTTGAGCTTACCAGCGGTGCCGAACTATTGCTAAAAAACAAGAAACTTGATGCAGTGATCACCCTTGGCTGCGTGATACAAGGAGAGACCCACCATTTTGATTTTATTTGCGATGCCGTTGCAAAT
>JAESTD010000165.1 GCA_016763755.1 Mucilaginibacter sp. | reverse complement strand
GAGCGATGCTCTGCTGTGCTTGCGCACGTTCACCATCAGTTCCTGCAATACCAGCGAGACCTCCTGTTTGACCCTGTCTTCCGTCCCCTGCCAGAAAGCCGCCGTACAATTATCCGGTAACACCTTTGTGCGCTCCGTCGCAAAAGAGCCCAGCATCGCCGCCAGATGAACCTCGAAATGATCCAGCGGCACCGGCTCATCTTCATAACTGAGGTCACGTGCCCGTTCATAGAGCACCTCCAGCCGGTCCGCCAGTTCCGCCGCAGTACCGCCAGTCCCGTTGTCCAGATCGGACATTATCCGGTACAGGTCATTCGCCAGCACATCATGGACCCGTTTCGAGGTTTTCTGCTGTTGCGCACGCAGACGCTCCGCAGCTTCCCGGCGCATCCCGGATTGCCTTCGACGGATAAAGCCGATGACCAATACTGATGCAACCGCTATCAGTATCAACAAACTTAACAGCAAGATCCGTTGCCGCAGCAAACCGTAACGCTGGTCGGTAATATCCTTTTGTAATTTCAGGTTTTCTGCTTTGGCCTTCTCCGATTCATACCGGACCAGGGCAAACTGGCTCCGGGACGCGCCGCGGGCCGAAGATATACTATCCTGTAAGTTAACATACCGGTCAAAATACACTTTAGCCGCCCGGCCTTCCCCCAGGCGAACCAGCTTCTGCAAGGCCTCCAGCCGGTCGTCCGGACTTTCCAGTATGTGTGCGGTGCGATACATCAATGTAGCGTATTTCAAGGCCGAATCCGGCTGAACCTTGAAATAATAATCCGCTAAGTGCGCGTAACTGGCATTTTGTCCCCACAGGTCGTGAATATTGACCCTTAGCTTTAAAGCTGCACGGTACCCCGGATCGGCATCGTAAATGGGGAAATGTTTCCATTTCGCCCAATGATAATTATCCAGCGCCTGCGCAAATTTTCCGGTATCTGCTTTGATCAGTGGATCAGATAACAGGGACCCGAATAAACGGATCGCCGCATCATATCGTTTGAGTTCCGTATAAGCGACCCCCAGGTTGTTCCGGTAGATCAGTTTACCCATTCTGCCGGTATCCGTTGCGATCGCACGCTGGTACCAGGCCGCAGCACCTTCATAATCCCGCTGTTTGTACTTGTTAATGGCGATCACATTGTATACCGATGGCAGATAAGGATCATTCTCCCTGAAATAGCGAAGTGAACGGACCGCCGTTTCGTCACTACCGTAATAGTCGCCTTGGTCACTCTGGATAATGGCCATCGCCGCATAGATCTGGGCCAGTACCGACCGATCCTTTGTTTCGGCCGCTGCCTTGGTGTAATATACGTAGGCGCTGTCCGGCTGATGCTGCCGGTAAAAGTTCCAGGCTTTGATATGGTTCTTTACCGCATAGACCGCAGCCTTCCGCTCTGCTTTTTTTTGACAGGAAAGCAGGCAAAAGAGAATCATCAGGGAGAGCACTAGCCGTTTACCAAAAATGTTCACCCCTCTAAACTAAGACATCCCGGTCTATAAAACAACAGGGCAGAATTTCTTCTGCCCTGTTACGGTTATATGCCATGCGCCGGTGGCGGTGGCGGCGGCGGCGGCGGGTTCTGACCGGTCTGGCCGCCGGTATCTTGTGTCGTCACGCCACCGTTCGGTCCGGGCGCAGGGGTTCCAAGCGCTAAACATAGCGCGATGATCAGTTCTATCATTTTTCCAAAAAATTAAAGGTTAGCGAATGCGCAGCCTGCCTGCCGGACGATCCGGCAAACCTGAAGCAAACCCTGCAGGAGCACCTCTCCTGCAGCTTTTTTGGGAAGTAGAACTTTACCTGCGGAAGCGGCTTGCCGCTTCCCAAGCCGGGTCGCTGCCACCACAGGTATCGTTCCTGATGAGATCACCATGTGCACAGATCCCGCCGGCCGGCGGAGATCCCGTTGATTTCGAAAACAAAGATATGGGGGTTAAAACGCTCAAATCAAGCGGATTCCGCTCAATTCCGCCAGATTCCGCACGGACCCGGGAAGCCCCTTGCGGATTCCCGCAGAATCCCCTATATTTATTTGACAACCTTTACACGATGACCGACCGGGAAAAAACAGACCTGCTGATATCCTGCAAAAAAAGAAAGGCAGCAGACAAACTCTCCAGCAACCTGGCCAAACCCGTACCCTCCAGCATCAAAAACGAATGCCTGAAAGTTTACCGGGAGGGTAAGCGACCGGAAGGCGCAATGATCTTACAACAATTCATTAAAAAAGGTCAGCACAGCGATTTTGCCGCAGCAGTGGAAGCGATCGACATAGACAGGTTCCGACCGACCGTCAGGCTTTTAAAAGAGGCTGGTTTTAAGCCCGAAGAGAAACATTATGAATTACTTGCCTGGCTTTTGGGACCGGAGCCGGTCATCAGCCCGGGTGAAGAAAAAAAAATCGGCTTACTTTGCTGGGAAACCCTAGAAAAATAGGAATCAGCCTGGCGACCTTATCCATTGCGGGCGGCATTATCTGGATGATCTCCGGCTTGCTTTATCCGCAGTGTATGTACTGGACGGGCAGCGAATACAAGGCAGTGTCCTGCACCATACATGCCCCGGGAAGGGCGGTGTACGCGATTGACATCCGCAGACTTGACCATTTTAAAAAGATCATGAAGCCCGACACCATCACTGCTGTATCGGTCGGCAGGGTATGGTATTTCAAAACGGGCCATCAGCTGGAACTTTTCACCGACAGTGGCATGCACCCCGTTTTGACCAACCGGAGGCTCAAACCATTGACGCCTTATATGCAGGAAAAGTATCTGTCAAAAAAACCGGCCGATAAAACGACCCCGGATCTCGTTGTTACCGACAAAAGAGGAAGATAACCTATCCAGCGCAGATTAGTTTGTAACCTTTGAATGTATCGTTCGCAAAGCCAAAATCTTCAACTACATCCTGAATGACTTCTGTATAAATTTCACCCAGCTGTCAACCCTTTCTACAATCTCACAACTGTATTTGCCTTTATAGTATTCCAACAGGATGACAGCTGTAGTCCATCCACGCTTATTAACAGAAGAGCCCCACAAATTTAATTGTAGCAGATCGGCAGCCGGAATGCATTCACCATTGTGTGGCTTAGGAACACGGGATTTATTTGCTTTCGAACAACTTGAGTATAGTTGACAAAATTGCGAGTATTGATAATCACCAGCTCACTGTAATTTAAAGCTAATCCTGAAATTAAGCATGGTGGAAAGTCAGGAAAAGTATGACCACCGAAATATTCCGTCAATTGTTGACCTGTTATTGAAAGCTGGATGAGTCATTAACAGATCAAAATGACATTCGTAGCATTGACGACTAAGTTGTACATGGTTATCTTGACTCAAGCGCCATAAGCGACTTGTAGCACCCGGTATATTAGCAATATGATCGCTTTACGCCTGTAGCATGGGCTGGCGCTTCAATACAGAATGTTTTTCCTTAACATGAACCGCGGTGCCGATGATCGCGGCATTCATAGGGGACAATTTATTGGAGAGAAGTTTTATACATTTTCCAAGTTTTTGTCTTGCCCAGCGGTCGAGGATCTCCTGAGCCGGTCCGATCAAACGGGCACCCGCTTCGGTCATCATTCCTGTAAGAATAAACGCTTCTGGTTCATAACGCTTAGCTAACTCCATTAATGTCACCCCCAAAGATCGCCCGGTGGCGTCTAAAACAGCCCCTGCAATTATATCACCCTCTTTGGCAAATTTACAGATTAGGTCCTCGTGCAATTGGTGATCTTTGAACCTGTGCAGCACGCTATTGACATTCACTTTTCGTTTCTTCATTATAATGGCAGTTTGTACCATCCCCTGGCCTGAGCAATAGGAGTTGACAGTGCCCCTTTTTCTGTAAGGCAATCACCAATTTCCCAAGATCGCGCGCAAATATCCGATCACTGCCAATGATCACATTATCCATTACAATGCGACCGCTGATCGAACGATCGAGACCGATCACAATGAAATTATTGAGATTTACACCCGCACCGTTCCACTGCTCCGCGATCGTGATGGCCTGTATTCTGCTGACAATCGTGCACGAAATTCCAAAAAAGCCGGTCAGACGCCTGACCAGGCTCATAATTGAAAGTGATCTTCCCGCATCTTTATTTTCCGTATCAGCGCATATCCCGATACCGTCAAGTTCGAGATCGCCTGGGTGACCGCTGAACATTTTCGTGAGACACTGAATGATCCGAACGTGGTGGGACAGCTGGAAGCCGTCCGCTTTGATACATTCCCGTTGCAAGACGTTTCCGGACAGGTCGATGGTTGCGATCTGGACCAAGCCATATTCACGTACATCAATGACCAGTATTAAAGATCCATTCGATTCCATTTTTATCAGAGTTGCTATATTTAATGATGAAAAACGATCACAATGGGTTTACTTATTACTAAATAGCTTTACGATCAGCCAACCGAGCCACACCAAAAAAACCTGTGTTAGCCGGGCCTCATGGACGATGACCGACCTTCCCTGACGCAACCATCGCCAAAACGGTCGTTCTTTTTCGGATTGGAGCCCTTCCGTCGCCTCCTCCTTCATTGTAAAGACGGACCTGATGATGACGAAGAAGCATATCAACATAATAGCGTGCGTAAAGAGATAGATCAAAGTTCCCATAAGCTGTTACCGTAAATTGTGTAAAAGTTCCTTTCTGTGTGATTCAAATGAGATGCCAATAAGACAATATATTGAATAACAGCGTTTTATGAATGATTAGCAAATTAAAACCGACTCTATTTCGTTAAAACGCATTTCGGTATCGCCAGGACCCTCACCGGCCACAACGGTCCATTCTTGACAAATATCAACGGTCCATGGTACGGAGATACCTAATTTTGCTGCAAAATAGAATCATAACATTAATAAAAAATAGCACTATGAAAAACGAAAAAGTATGGTTGATCACCGGAAGCTCCAGGGGCCTCGGCCGTGCGCTGGCCAGCAAGGTAGCGGCAACAGGGGACATCGTGGTGGCTACCTCCCGAAACATCGCTGACCTTTTGCCATTAAAAGAGGCATATCCAGCTCAGGTCATTGGTATGGCACTTGATGTGACGGATCAGATCGCGATCAATGAAGTCGTAAAAAACGTGATAAAAAAGTATGGGCGTATCGACGTCCTGGTCAATAACGCCGGTTACGGGAACATTAATTCTATAGAGGAAACACCTCTGGAGGATTTCAGGGCGCAGATGGAAACCAACTTATTTGGTACCGTTAGCCTGACCAAAGCGGTGTTGCCGCATATGCGCGAGTGCCGCTCCGGTCATATCATTCAATATTCATCCGTGGGCGGGAGGATAGGCCCTATCGGTCGTGGCGCGTACGCCGCAGCGAAATGGGGTGTTGAAGGCTTTTCCGAAGTGCTCCAAAAAGAGGTATCGCCATTAGGGATCAAGGTCACCATCATTGAACCAGGCGGCTTTCGGACCGACTTTGCCGGTTCATCCACTAAGATCAGTGCCGGGTTAGCGGATTATTCAAGTACCGTCGGCGCGACTGCGCAGTTCCAGCAAGACTTCAATGGCAAGCAACCGGGTGACCCTGATAAAGCGGCTAAAGCAGTGATCGAAGTGGTTGGATCTGCCAATCCTCCGTTGCGTTTATTATTAGGTACGGACGCTTTGAAAGCTGTCGCAGCCAATGATCAGGAAAGGTTGAAACAACTAGAGGCCTGGCGCTGGTTGAGTGAAACGACCGACAGGGACGCCGCTAACTGATCTTAAAAAAGCAGCATTTACCGAATACACCTGCAGGATCGTTGACTTTTGTCAACGATCTTTTTTGTTTTTGGTCAAGACTGAAGTTGTTGCGGCTATGGAATTTTGTCTTAAATATTTTCCTCATAAAATTTAAGACCATGAAAAGTAATTTTGCCAAACATTTTCCCAAAGCTATCCGCCGGACGATCCTGCTATCGTTCGTTCTGATCGCTATGACAGCGGGCGCGCAGGTAAAGGACTACGCGACCGATGAACATTTGAGCCCTGCAACACGGGCATTCCTGAAAGGCCTGAACAACGGCGGACCTGCCGTCGAAAGTTTAACCCCGGAAAACGCACGACTGGTATTGGTCAACGCACAAAAATCGGTCAAGGTCGATCTTTCCGGCGTTACCAAATCAGAGAGAACGATCAGCAATGACGGCTATCAGATCAAATTAGATATCGTAAAGCCTGCCGGCGTAAAAGGTAAACTGCCGGTTTTCATATTCATCCACGGCGGTGGCTGGGTACTTGGAGATTTTCCTACGCACGAAAGAATGGTGCGGGACCTCGTGGTATTGTCAGGCTGTGCCGCTGTCTTTGTCAATTACACCCGAACGCCGGAAGCCAAATTCCCGACCGCCATTAACGAGATCTACGCGGCGACAAAGTGGGTAGCAGCGCATGGTGAAGAGATTGGCGTAAATGGTAAAAAGCTCGGTATCGTCGGCAATAGTGTTGGTGGCAACATGACGGCGGTCACTACGTTAAAGGCCAAGGAGAACAATGGACCGGATATCAAGCTTCAGATCATGATGTGGCCGATCGTTGCCGCTGATTTTGAGACGGGATCTTATCAAGCTTATGGCGCGCAAAGGTTCCTGACGACCCCTTTGATGAAATGGATGTATGATATGTATATTCCGTCGCCGTCGGACCGGAACACCAGGTTCGCCTCTCCGTTAGAAGCCACCATTGAACAACTAAAAGGGCTCCCACCCGCATTGATCCAGGTGGCCGAAAATGATGTATTACGTGATGAAGGAGAAAGTTACGGGCGTAAACTCGAAGAGGCCGGTGTCAGGGTCGCGACCGTGAGATACAACGGCATGATCCATGATTTTGGTTTGTTGAACGGGCTTGCCGAGCTTCCGCAGACCAAGGCCTTGTTCTTACAGGCAGCAGCCGAACTCCGTAAGTTCCTGAAATAAAAAACAAGCATTACGATGACGATCTTCTTGATAAATGTCATGAATAACAGGGCGCGATAGGCTGCATCTTTGACCTTATAACAAATAGAAAGCATGAAAAATATATTTACCCGACTGGCGTCAACAGAATCCAAAATAGCGCCGCTTATCCTGAGAATAACTTACGCGCTGGTGCTTTGGCCGCATGGTGCACAAATGTTGCTGGGCTGGTTCGGTGGGTATGGGTTCAGCGGAACGATGAGCTATTTTACCGGCGAAGGAGGTTTGCCTTTGGTGATCGCTTTCTTAGTGATCTTACTGGAATTCTTTGGCAGCTTGTTCATCCTCTTCGGCTTTTTCACGCGATTGACCGCGGTCGCCTGTATCATCCTGTTCATCGGCATGATCCTGACGGTACACGAACAGTTCGGTTTCTTCATGAATTGGTATGGCAATATGAAAGGAGAAGGCTTTGAATACCATTTATTCGGCATGGGTATCCTATTGTCGCTTGTCATTTCCGGAGCCGGAAAGGCAAGCGTGGACGCGCTTATTGCCAGAAGCAAAAATAAATAATAAAAAACCTAGCAATGGGTCTAGTGTGATGTGGATTTGTTTTGGATAACCGCTGCGAGACAGCGGTTATTTTTTTACCCTGTGATCCCTTCTGCTTTATGGACAGCGCCGGTCGGCCAGGCTACAGAGACCGTAACACCGGCAACACCGTTGATCTTGAAGCTGGCACCGATCTGCTCTGTCAGTCCGCGCATAAGTTCAAGTCCCAGAGAATTTGTTGCTAGGGGGTCAAGGTTAGCCGGGAAGCCCTTGCCATTATCAGAGATCTCCAACATAAACTGGTCAGCCGTCTTTTTTAGACCGATCCGGATAAGTCCCTTTTGATCTGGGAAGGCATACTTGATCGCGTTGGTCACCGCCTCATTGATGATCAGCCCTAACGGCACGGCCTGAGATACATCCAGTTCTACCGGATCAACAGCTGTCACCACTTCGATCTTTTCAATAGAGACAAAGCTGCTATGCAGGATATCTGCCAGTTCTTTGATATAGGTTGGCATGTTCACGCCGGACAAGTTATCGCTCTGATACAGTTTATGATGGATCAGTGCAATGGCGTTCATCCGATGCTTGCTATCCCTGAGCACGCTTAATGACAGCGGATCTGACAAATACATCGATTGCGAATTCAACAGCGAAATAATGATCTGGAGATTGTTCTTCACGCGGTGGTGGATCTCTTTCAACAACCATTCCTTTTCCGTCAATAAAATTTCGAGTGATTCGTTCTTAATGTCGATCTCTTTTTGTTTGGATTCCAACTGGCGATTGGATCGCTGCTTGGTTTTATAGGCGACGAACGCCGTCACAAAAAGCGCCAATAGGACCAAAGATCCACCGAACATCAGTTTCCTGATCGTTTCCCCCTTCGCCAGTTCAATCTGTTGGGACTTCTTTGTATTTTCCAACTGACTGATCGCGTTATTTTTCTTATCTGTATCGTAACTGATCTTTAATGCGTTGAATTGCGTTGAGCGTTTGACGCTATTCACTGAATCATATAATCGTTTATGTGCCTGGGAGCTTTTGATGGCCTGCAAATAATTCCCCAGGGCAGAGTCCGCTTTGAAGATCAGTTGATACGTCTCCATCAGTTCCTGCACATCGGCTATCTGCATATTATCCAGTGATCGTTGCAAATAAAATTTAGCCTTATCATACTGTTTGATGTCTGCATAGAACTTGCCGATCACCGAATAAACATTTTTATCCGGGTCAGGAAGTTTATCACCGAGATCTTTCGATCTTTCCTGCTCCACCATTTTTTCCAGCCGCAGCATTTCCAGGTAATAATTGGCCGCCTGTTTCTGGTCTCCTAAGAGGCTATAAAGGTCGCCCCGGGCGTTGGCGACCAATTGCTGATGGATATGCAGGACCGGTGGGTGCTGACGGACGAAATTATTCAAAAATCGAAGTGCTGGCTTGATCGCACCGGCAGCAGCTTGTGCTTTGACCATACGGTGCAGCACCAGGTATCTGGTTTCAACGTTTTTGGCGACTGTGTAATCAAATACTTTCCGGTAGTAGCTCATCGCTTCGTTGTGGTCACCCATCGCGCTATTGATGTTGGCGATAAGTTCATCGGCATTTATCCGCTGTAATGTTGTGATCCCGGGGATACGAACCGCTTTAAGTGCATAAGAAAGCGCTTTATCATATTCGCCGATGAGGCGGTAAAAGTCACCTAAGATATATAATGTGTTCGAGGTCGGTTCAAAATGGATAGACCGGAATATTTCCAGCATTTGTGACAATTGCTGTTCCGCTAAAGTAACCTGCTTATAGCGTATGTTGAATAGGGCCAGGTCCCTGAGCGTATAAGCGGCTTCCTTTTTTTTTCCCGCCTCCAGATAACGCCTTACTCCCATTTCCAGCGCCTTCCTGATCTCAGCAGTTGTTTTACCGTCATCAGGCAACTGATTACCCAGCGCGGTATAATAATAGCCTGCGTATCCGTAATCCTTTGTATTTTCAAAAGAATGGATCGCCGTCATAAAAGACGCTTTTCCCGGTGCGATCTTGCCTTGCTTAAAATAATATTTGCCCAATAACACGGAACTCTCGGCGCGCCAGAACGCTGAGCCAGACCGATCAGCCTGATATTTAGCCTTGTTGATCAGCGGAAGGGCTTTATAATATACTTTGTCCTCCGTTGAAAATTTGAAAAGATAATATTCGGCCATTGCTAACAGCAAACGTATCTTTACTTCACCTGCGACCGATCCAATGACGCTTTCCGCTTTATCAGGGCGTTGATCTTCCGTATAAGCTTTTACCAGCATGAACGCGCTTTCATCGACGCCTTCCGAATAATTAAGACTGCGGCTCAGATCCAGTGCTTGTTTAGCCACCCGGATACAACTATCCAGACTTTTATCAAAGACTGTTTTTTGGTGCCAATAGATATGTGCGGCCTTGATCAAAAGGTCCACCTTCGGCCTGGAACGATCCGCTGTGGCGTTTTTCAGCAAATCAGAAGCATTACTTTCCTTTTCGATCTCCACAGACAAGTTCTTTGCCGTCTGCTGGGCAAAGGCATTCAAGCCTGACATCGATAATACAACCGAAAGAATTAGCCACCTGATCTTCATTAACGAATAAAAATCCATACTCCTTTTGGATAGAATTTTCAGCTAAAATACTGATTAAAACCAACAGAGCCGTGCTCATATAGGTAAACCAATTATTTTTCTTCCTTATATTGGATCTTTTTGATGTGATTTGGTTTCAGTAATTACCTTTTTATAAGCATAATATTACTTTAGCCAACATCATTATTTATACAGACCTACACAGTTGTTTCCAAAGATCCAATGACCGGTGTTACGGCGTAAAAGGTACGGGATAACTTTAAAACTCTCGGATCATACCATAAATTTACCGGAAAGGATCACATTTTTGCTGCATTAAATATCAAGATGATCCCTGGGGAAAGTTTTCTGGTTATACCACAGATCAAGTGCCTTGTGCAACTCATCCCGTCCTTTTGACCGTTCCGGAAGAGCCAAAAACTCATCTGGTCCTACGGGTTCTCCCAAATGGTAAAATATTTTCTCCAGTCCGGCAGGCATAAAGGTACAGAGCAGTGTTGCCAGGTCTGTGGTGGTGTTCTCAAAACAATGGACCCCGCCATCGAGCGGAATGCTTACGAGATCACCTTTTCTTAGTAAAGTAGCTCCTGCTTCCGTTTTAAAGGCAACCGCACCCTCCAAACGTAAAACAACTCCTGCGTCAGCGGATGCGCGTGGGGCGGGGGCCCGCCTCCGGGGGGGACCTTCATTTCAATGACCGAGTAAGCATTACCCGTTGTTTCACCATCAATGATGATACGATAGTTGCCCCCGGCCACACCCAGGAGATCACCCTCCAGCTTCGATCTTATCAGAATATTCGTACTTTTCTTATGATGCATTTTGGGTGTAATTATTGGTCAAGTACTATAATGATCTTTCCCCTGGTACGTCCGGTGGCTATCTGTAAATGCGCTTCGGGGATTTCATCAAAACTATATTGTTGGTAGATATGTGTTTTCACCGAACCGTTTTTTAATAGCTGTGCGATAGCCCTCATATCTTCACCGCTGGAGGATACCAGGTGGCTGATCGTCTTTAATTTTTTGGCAGCTGCGTCGGCTTGTATGGTCGGATCATCGAATCTGTTGACCAGTGCGACCAGTCGCCCTCCGTCCCTGACCGTTCTTATTGATCGCTTAATGTGATCTGTGTCACGCTGTGCATCGATCGTCAGGTCAGCATCAGTAACAGCCGCCTCAATGCGCTGCTGGTGGTAATCGATGAACTCATGCGCACCGAGACCAAGAATAAATTCTTTATTTCCGGCAGATCCAGTGCCGATAACATAGGCACCTAAATGCCTGGCGATCTGCACGGCATAATGACCCACACCACCGGCCGCTGCCTGTACCAGAACTTTCTCGCCGGCTATTAATTGTCCATAAGTCACTAAAGCCTGCCAGGCGGTTAATGCCGCAAGCGTAGCACCGGCGGCCTCCTGGTGCGATATATTCACAGGCTTTAAGGCCATGTGTATTTCTTCAGCAGCGACGAATTCGGCATAAGCTTTGCCCTGCCCGGGAAAATTGACCAAACCGAATACTTCGTCACCTGCCATGAACTTTTTCACATCAGCGCCGACTTCCGTCACGACCCCTGAAATATCCCAGCCAAGGATCACGTATGGTTCATCACCTCTAAGCCCCAATACAAATTTCATCCATTCTCCGTTGCTGCGGACGCTGGTATCGACCGGATTGATGCTGATGGCTTTCACCTTGATCAGCACTTCGGAAGGCCGCACGGTGGGCTCCGGTAACTCTGCCGGCAAGAGCTTGTCTACTCCTCCGGCTTGTTTTAATATGATAGCTTTCATGCTTTTGCTTTTCGTAAAAGTTAATGCGGTTGATGATAGCACGAGATCGAATGTTTAAGATGCCCCCGATCTACTCTAAAAATTTCGCGGTCGATTATTAGTTCCGGAATGATCAGGCGAGCGAATGGGAAACCCATGCTAAAAAACCTGATCAATTACGTGTCAATTATCTAAATAAGATCAGGCTCAAATACGCAAACATATTTAATCGAAAATCAAGATATCCGCTTACCGCAATTGGTTGCCGCTGTACATGCCGTCCTTAAATATCGGCGCGTGTTCATTCGTTACGAAGAGCACCAGTTCAGCGCCTTTGGACGTATGGATCGCTGTATCTTCTTTGTTAATGATCAAACCTTCCTGCTTATGCAGCGGCAAGTTATCGTTCACGTTGATCTCACCCTGGAAAACATATAATAGCAAGGTCAGGTCGCCCGCTGGCAAAACAGGCAACTTAAAGTCCTTTCCGGCTGACAGCCTGACATCATAGATCCAGGTTTGGCTGCTAAATTGAAAAGCGGTGTCTTTACCGGGAGATGCGACCAGCCGCCATTCATTGTCGCTGTATATCTTATCGAGGTCATGGAAGATCACTTCCGGTTTCAGGTCCTTCACACCGGGCCTGATAAATATCTGTAGGCCTTCATGAGGCGCTTTTGTACCATCCACATCTTCTTCGTGCTGAAAGAGCTTTCCTGCCTTCATCAGCATCAGACGGTTCGTGTTAATGGTCTCGGCAAATCCCTCCGAGTCCCGGTGATGCACGCTTCCAGATCTGAAGTAAGACAGGATCTCGTCATTAACATGCGGATGCATCGCAATATGATGCCTGCCGTGAAAGCTGGCATGATCTATACGTCCGATACTTCCTAAGCCGGTATCGCCGTTGCCGACCACCAGACCCGGGTACAATGCCTTGATCGGCCCGTTACCCCGGAAGTCGTTTGTACTAATTTTTTGTAACATGATCTTGAGTTAAGTACAGCGCCGGCCCGGCCGGCGCTGTGGTAGAAATTATTTAAATAACAAAGAATAAACCTCATCAACGATGATCGGTTTAGCAATCTCGCCTTCAGGTGATGCCCAGCTACCTATCAATTCTGAGAAGAACTGACCGATAGTAGTAGTGCGAACGCCTTCGTCTTCCCAGGTTTTGCGGGCTACGTCTTCCGCGATCTCAGTTGGAGAACCGCCACCATCGATCACTACCTGTACGTTGAAACCTTCCTGGGTCATTGAGATCGCCGGCCATACGATACAAACATCATTGGTCAGACCTGCCATAACGATATTCTTTTTACCATCCGCGGCTTTTAACACGGCAGCTTTGAAGTTGTCATCATCCCAGGCGTTGGTGATACCTTCTCTTTTTACGCGGTTGGCGAACTCATCCGGAAGTATTTCCTGAAGGTCTTTGATAAGAGGACCTTGCTGCATATCTTCCTGACTACTGGTCAGTACGACCGGGATATTTAAGGCTTTAGCTAGTTTGGCCAATGCACGTGCACGTGATATGATCACGTCGTGCGGGCGGTTTGCTGAAAAAAACAGGGTTCCTTCTTGGTGATCGATCAGTAATAGTACTGTGTCTTCGATTTTAAACTTTTTCATATGCTTTTTTGTCGATTATTTATAAAGCAAAATTATGTCTGACACGGGCCCGCGAACAATGACATTTATCATAATCGCCTTTTGACAAATGTCATGAATAGGATCGCTGTTGCCTGACCCTCGCAGTTCTCCTACTTATAAGACAAAACCGACCGGCCGGTCAGCAAGGCCTCAAGCCCCATCGCTTACGGAGACGCGATAGCGTTTCCGGCTGTATCCCCAGGTAGGACGCGATGGCCGTCTGGGAGAAGCGGTCCTCATAATCCGGATAAGACCGTCGCATATCCTGGTAGCGTTCGACAGCATTCATATTGATCACCGCGTTGATGCGCGTTTGCGTTCGTATCGCCTGATCAAGGTCGTTTTGCAGCATCAGGTCAGACCAGGCAGGTACATCTGCGATCAATTGTTCCATTTGCTGCGCATTTAGTTGTAACACCTGCGTTTTTTCGGTGGTCTCGATACAATATTTAGAAGGTGTCTTCAACAACAGGCTTTCCGGATCGGTCACCCAAACGTTCTCCGTTCCAAAACTCAGGACGGTTTGCCTGCACTGCTCACTGATAAATGACCGCCTTACAGCACCTTTAACAATGAACTAGTAATTGCGACAGGTATCACCCTCATATAGCAGGATATCCTTTCGATGAAATGTCTTGAATTTCATGTCCCGGGCGATCCTCGACCGTTCCTCGCTCGTTAGCAGGACGCCTGACACCCGACTGATATGTTCGAAAAGACGATTATACGCATCGGCTGAAGCACGATTTCTCATCGCGCCGCGGGTCGCCTCGGCATCATACCGAAAATGGTGGACCGGGTTCGTATTGGGAATAGCATTGATCATATTGTGATGGATTTGTCCTGGTAAATCAAATCCGATGCCCTACCTTAAATCATTTATTGTCAATTACTTGAGAAATGACGATTATTTGTATGCGATGATATATCGTCGATAAACATCTTTTCTTAAAATTGATAACTGTTGATCGGCTGATTTTAAGGGATCTCTTTAGGACAGGTGTCCATGCCATACATGAGTGAACGGTCTATGAAAAGTTTCGCACAATTTCTATGTCAAAAGCTCTAATACATCATACCGGATATTATAAACATGCGACAGTTGCAACATCTATTGATGAACATGAAGAAAGAAAATTAAACGAACTTGCCGCTGACTACAAAATAGATCGGTCATAAACATCGTTGAACGCCTCGAAAGCGTTCTTGAAGCAGCACACCATCAACTTTGAACGTTATTGCGAAAATGTAAAAGGAAGAGATCCGAAAAACACCGCTGACATCCGCGACCAGGGCCGGTTCCTGGATTACACCGAAAGCATACAGTTCGTATCCCATCATTGCTTAAGGTCCAGAAGAGGGACAGCGGAATCTTATACGTGTCACCTGATGACACTAACCTTGCATAAATAAGTTGGCAATTAGAAGATCACACCGCTAAAGCCTTAACCTTTACAGAAAGTTATGGACATATGGCTGAAACCGAAGTTCCGTCTATTCCTGTCCCATTTGGCGATCGCTTTTGAATAAGGCTGCACAATTTAAAGTCTGAAACAGTCTGGCCGTATTACACAGCAGCTGGATGTCATCCTCAGCAATATGAATTAGCTGCAAGCGCCCGCCATGCTGGTGAAATAGCCTTGCAAGATCGAAAACGGCCCTGGCTCCGGTCATGTCCAGGATCCTGCCATACCGGAGATCTAGTGTCAGATCGGAGCTATGCCGGACGTTAACTAATTCACTACCCAGCCGGTGTACATTAGCAAAGAACAGGTCACCATGTAATTCGTAGCGCTGCCCATCGGCATTGTCCGACCTAATCAGCGATATTAAACTGCCGTATCTTTTCAGTTTAGCCCCTAAAAGTGAGACAGCGATACCAATAAGTACAGCTAAAGCGAGATTGCCGGTAAAAATAGTGATCCCTGTAACCAGCACCAGCATAAGAAATTCCGGCACAGGATAGTGTCTGACCTGTGTGATACTCTTCCAGTTAAAAGTGTTAAAAGCAATGATGAACATCACACCTGTTAATGAAGCCAGTGGAACACGTTCGATCAAAAAGCTACCGAAGACCGCCAGTATCAGGAAAGAAAGCGCGGCTACGATACCTGATAGTCGCGAGCGACCGCCTGCCTCCAGGTTGATCAGGCTTTGGCCGACCATAGCGCAGCCGCCCATACCACCCGTCGTACCGGAAAGACAATTGGCTATTCCCTGCGCAACGATCTCCCGTTTGCCGTTACCTTGCGTACCTGTTCGATCAGCGATCAGGTCCAGCGTCAACAGACTTTCTATCAAACCCACTCCCGCCATCACCAGCGCGTAAGGAAATATGATGACCACCGTTTCCCAGTTTGGAGGTACGTTGGCGATATGGAACGTGGGAATTCTTCCTTCAACGGCAGTCATATCACCGACGGTCCTGGCAGGCAGGTTGAATAACCATACGATTAAGGCCCCTCCGACGATCGCCACCAATGCGCCAGGCAGTTTATTCGTTAGCTTTGACCAATAGCGCATGATCAGCATGGACGCAGCGGTCAGTCCGATCTTCATCCCCAGCGGCACCGACGATAACCATTGCGGGCCGGCGGGATCGGCTGTTTTAAAATGCGACAACTGCGCCACAAAGATCAACACGGCTAAACCATTCATAAACCCCCAGTTCACGGGCAATGAAATGAACCGGAGTATTCTATCCAGCCTACACAAGGCGAAAAAAAGTTGCAACATGCCTGCTAAAACTACCGTTGCAAAAAGGTATTCCAGCCCATACGCTTTCACCAGTGGTCCCAAACCAACTGCCACCGCTCCGGCGGCGCCGCTGATCATGCCTGGTTTTCCGCCAAATAAAGCAGTTATCGTTCCCACGACGAATACGGCTGTTACGCCTACCATCGGCGGGACACCTGCCAGAATCGAAAATGCTAATGCCTCGGGAAATAAAGCTAAAGCCACGGTTATGCCCGCTAGTGTATCTGTTTTGATCTTCATTGTTATCGATGGACCGAAATTGCTAAGGTTTTGGTTCACAAATCTTGACTTTCATCAAAATCGATCTTTGTCCAATTCGTGAAAGCGTCCGGGATTCTACGATATATCGTCTGTACATCAGGCGCTATTATAAAATAAACAATTAACTATCAGCTATATAGCAGAATGGCATCGAAATTGAATTTTAATGTTCAAAATCTGCAACCCATGGAAAATGCATTACTAATTACTGCCGCTTCGTCGGGCAACCCATCTTTAAGGCCGTCAGCTTATGAACTGCTTTTCGATCAGATTGAAGAAGTTACGAACCTGAGGCTATGTAAGACGGACAAAGCCATTTTTCAAAGCGTATTTCATTTCAAAATGCTGCGTAAAAGACAATATTTATTGCAACAGGGTGATATCTGCAATTCCCTTGCCTTTGTGGTCCAGGGCGCGCTACGTATGTTTTCCACTAATGGACGGGGACATGAAGCGATCATCATATTTGCCGTAGAACGAGACTGGCTGGCCGACAGGGAAAGTATGATCAACCAGGGTGCTTCCGATTACAATATTGACGCGATAGAGGATTGTGTGTTATTAACGATCACCTACCAGGCACTTGAAGCCCTCCGCAATTCCAACCCGGCTTTCGCCGCGTTCTTCCGCTGCCAAATCAAGGCGTTCGCTATCGCTACGCAACAACGGATCCACCGGGCACTGAACCTTACCATCGAAGAACAATATCATGATTTGCTTGAAACGAACCCGGCATTTGGTCAGCGGTTCTCACAGAACATGCTGGCGTCTTACCTTGGCGTACAACCGGAAACGCTCAGCAGGATCAGAAAGTTCATCCCGGATAAGATACAAGCCTGAGGGTGTCCGGCCGGCCATCTAGCTTTACAGATCTATCCGTTATTGATCAAGGTCAATGTTTCAGGCCGGGACGTTGCCTAAGTTTGAAGCTCAAAGCAATTAAAAATATAAAAGATGGAATATACAGACGACAAAAAATACATCGATCACGTTTTCAAAGCGGCGCTTCATGGAAAGTGCCCCAAATGCCGGAGAGGCCCCATGTTCAATAACTCGGTACTTGGTTTATGGAACCAGCACATGAACAAACAATGTGCCCATTGCGCTTTCGTTTTCGAGATAGAACCCGGTTACTTCTACGTGGCCATGCTGGTGAGCTATGCTACGAATGTCGCGCTGATGGTCTCCTGCGCCGTCGGCACCTATATCCTTACTAAAAGTTCAGACCCGTGGCTATATACCGGCGCTACCCTGGTCCCCGCCGCGCTCTGCTCACCCTTAACCTATCGTTTTTCCCGGATCATCCTGTTGTTCTGGCTTACCCCGGGCGTTCATTTCGAACCGGAGAGGGCCAAGGATGATTACCTGAAAGACTTTCAGCCTGACCGCAGCGACAGATCGATGTTGGTGAACATAGCAACCCATGAATCTTGATATTTATCAACTATATTATTTAACATATGTCATTGAACTCCGGTATGGGTTAGGGTAGGTTTGCTTTATGAATAAACCATCTCCGTTCAGAACATCGAATAAGAAAAACCGCAGCGCGGTCAGCCTTAAAGCTGCTCCTTTTTTTCGTAGATCAATTGGACTTATGCTTGGTCTGTACATCAGCATCGGTCAGGTCCGGGCGCAGGACCCCGTTCTTCCGCCCACCAACCTTGGTTCGGCAAATATATTTGACGGCTTTGCCGGAGAACCGGGATTTGTTTATCAGACTTTCGCCCAATCCTTTATGACCCGCGGCCTGTATAACAGCCGGGGCGAAAAACTACCGACGGACCTAAAAGTCAATTCTACCCTGGTCATGAACCAGCTCATTTATATGTCTAAGGTCAAAGTCCTGAATGGCAACCTTGGCTTCACCTTACTGATCCCGGCAGTGCAGATAAATGCCTCAGCGCCGGAAGGGAATGCCCCTTCGGTTAATCCGAACGTGTTAGCTGACCCCACCTGGGGCACTTTTATACAATGGCCAAAAACAACGCTTTTTGGTAAACCGATCTATCAGCGCACCGAGATAGATGTCACGCTGCCTGTTGGAAGCTATGATAACCGCTACACGATCAATGCCTCGTCGCATCTATGGTTTTACAGTGTCTATCATGCGCTGACACTTATGGTCGATAAAAGATTCAGCATCAGCACCCGTAATCAATTCAACTACAGTTCCCGGTACATCGGTGGTCAGGGAAAGCCCGGTGCATTCTACAACGGGAATTATTCCTTGGAATACTTAGTGCTTCCCAAAGTTCGGGTAGAAGCTGTTGCCTATTTTTTGAAGCAGGTCGGAGAGGACAGCTATAACGGGGACCATCAATATTACCAACGGACATTCGGAACAGGGAGCACGAAAGAAAAGGTCTTAAGCATCGGGCCGGGGATCGCTTATTTTGTACAGGGTGGACCGCTCGTCGAAGCCAAAATCTTCTTTGAAAGCGATGTGAGACAACGCTTTGGCGGCACCCGACCGACCGTGCGTATCCTGATGCCTTTATAGCCTACGCTTAGCGCTTCACTGCATTTTTTCTGACGCGGCTGAGCGTCTCAGGCGTAATGCCCAAGTAAGATGCGATCATGCTTTGCGAGAAACGTTGCAGGAAACTCGGGTACACTTCCATCAGGTTCTCGAACCGCTCCTCTGCGGTCAGGCTGATCGCGGCATGGATCCGCTTTTGTGTAACGATGAAGTTTTGTTTATCAATCACTTTGATCATTTCCGCTACTGCGGGAACAGTATCGACCAATGCCTGAAAATTGTCTTTGGAGGAGACCAGCAACTCAGATTCTTCGAGCATCTCGATATGGAACTTGGTGGGCACTTGCAGCATATAACTTTCATAGTCACCTAACCACCAACCTTCGACACCAAACCTTAGGATATGTTCATGTCCTTTCTCGTCGATGGAGAACATGCGCGCGGCCCCCTTAACTACAAAAGCCATTTGTTTACAAATGTCGCCTTCCTGGAGCAGGTATTGTTTACGTAATAACTTTTTGACCGAAAATTTTGAAGCGATCAACGAACTTTCTTCTTCACTGACAGACAGTCCTGATTTAGCTTCCAGATATTTGATCAACGGTTCGGTCATAGTACGTTTTATGAATTGAATGATTTAATAACTAAATTAATATTTTTATCCGACAATAGTTTCTTTGAGATTAGCAATCGGTTTTTCATTTCCTACCAGAAAGCGCTGATGCCATTCTACCGAGATAAGGACCCCGCCGGCGTTCCTGATCTCGAACTGAGCGTCCAATTGGTCGGCCAGTCCACGCATCAGGTTCATCCCCAAAGAATCAGCCATTGCCGGATCAAAACCATCCGGCAGTCCGGGACCATCATCCTTAATCTCCAAGCGGAGACGTCCGGTACCAAGATCGGTCAGAGAGATCGCTATCTGACCCTTCTCACCATTGAATGCATATTTGATCGCATTGGTGACCGCTTCATTCATGATCAGTCCCAGTGGGACGGCCTGGGAAACATCTAGGGTGACCGGGGCGATCTGCAGCGCGAAAACTGACCTGCCTTTATCAAAAAAACTGGCTCCTAAAAAATCCGTCAGTTCAAATACATAGGTCGGCATACAGACCCCGGAAAGATCATCACCCTGGTACAGTTTCTGGTGGATCAGCGAGATGGAATTCATACGGTGCTGGCTGTCCCGCAACACGTCAAGCATGTTAGGGTCCGTCAGGTAAGCTGACTGGGAGTTTAGTAAAGAGATAACGATCTGCAGGTTGTTCTTGACCCGGTGATGGATCTCCTTGAGCAGCCATTCCCGTTCATTCAACAGTTCTTTCAAATAATCGTTTTGCGCATTGATCTCTTCACGCTGTTCATTTAATTGGTCGTTCGCCTTGCGCTTCAATTGGTAACGATTATAACTGATGATCAGTAAGAGGGCCAACAACGCGGCGCCCACGATAAACAGGTTACGGGACAGCGTCCGGCCGCGGATCACTTTGTCCTGCAATTTGCTCTGATCTTCCAGTAGTTTGATATTTTTTCCCCGCAAAGCGATCTCCTGGTCTTTCCTTTCAGACTCGAACTCTACATTCAGTACACTGATCTGTTTATCATGATTCCTTTTGTTCAGAGAATCATTTAAAGATTTATATCGCTTAAAATGTTCAATGGCTCCCAGGTAATCTTTCTTGGCCGAATCAATTTTGAAGGAGAAGTTCTCGATCTTAGACAAGGCATAGGTATCCGGTACTTTCTGCACTGCGATATAATCCTTGAACTTCGTCACCATTTCTTCGGCCTCAGGGTATCTCTGAGAGCCGATCAGGTAGTGTATAGATGCCGGGTAAATGTTCTCCTCCAGTATACCAACGAATTCCTTGCCTTTCATTATACGCTGCAGGAACTCATACTGCGGACGCCCTGCACGATAATCCTTAGCATCGTTATTGATCCGCAACAGGTCTACCGTCAGCATCGCATGTGATTTTTTATTTTCCGGGGGGCACTTCTTTAATGCCTTGAAGATGTAGTCACGTGCCTTATCAAATTGCCGGATGTTCGAATAGCAAATGGCCAAATTCCCGGAAAGCACCAACCAGGCATCCAGGTTTTTATTATGATCCGCATAGATCAGTGCTTTTTTCAAACTGACGATGGTGTTCTGGTTATCGGCAAGGGTGTTGTACGCGTAAGCCAGTACGTTGAAAATATTGACCACGGTCATGCTGCTGTCCTTGAATTTTTCAGCAGTGCGGACAGCAAGCAATCCATATTTAAGTCCCTGCCTCGCATCTTCCAATTGTGAATAGCCGCTGGAAAGGACGCAATAAACGTCCTGTATCTGGTCATGATGCACGTATTGATAGATGGCGATAGCCTCCTTCAGCATGGCCATGGTGGCGGGGCTGGGTTCACCGTCAAATGTTTGCAGGTCTGCGCTGTATTTCAGCGCATCCGCCAGTTTTTTCGACCGAGGCTCGGACCGTTTTAACAATCTTACGATATCTATGTAATATTTGATCTTTAGCGCTCGTTCACCGTCACGATAAACATCCAGATAATCGGAGGCATTGATCAACGCTTCGGCCGCAGCCGCGGGAAATTTACCGTTTTCGGAAAGTGCCAATGCCTCATCCCGGAACTTTTTTCCGATCTCAGCCTTGTTGCTTTCCCTGAATGATCTGGATAGGGCAACCTTACTTAAGATCATCATGGCCGTATCCTTTTTAGCGATACTCAAAGCCAGTGCCCGCTGACCAAAACCGATCGCCGTGTCGAGGTCCTTTTTTTCCTCTCCGGGCTTATTGGTAACCTGGTTCGCCAGTTCGATCATTTTTTTAATTGACGGAATTTGTGGATCGCCTTTCTGCTCCTGAATTGTTGGAGGGGACTTTTTGGCTACGGAGGTCTGGCCGTGAACACGGGTCAGCGCACCTGATACCAGCATAAAAAGCAAGAAGATTGTTTCTCGATCGCGGGACATAAACAGGTATTTGTCATCGGACTTCAGTTTGGTCATCTTAAAACCACACAAGAAACCAGCGATCCTATTCACTAATGATCCGCGTCCGGGTTCCTCATTTCAGCCAGCGCTGGCTACACCACGCTCTCAACTGGATCTGGGGCAGTTTAAATTAGCTACCAAGGCTTCAATTTTGATACCACTGACATAAAGCTTACAAAGTCAAATACTTATAGCTTTTTAAGAAATAAAAAACAAACGATATATCGTCTAATCACGGAGCCTTCGCTATCCGGTAGCGAAATTTGATCATCTTCAACGTCAATCATGATAGAAATCTTTATGGACGCCCATTTTTTTAAGTTTGGAATTGAGCGTGCTCGGCGCCAAACCCAGTATCTGAGCGGCTCCCCCTGGGCCGTTGATCTTTCCGTTGCATTTTTTCAGTACTTCGACAATGTGGTCATACTCCATTTGTTCCAATGTCTTAAGACCTCTGCTTACGACCGGTGGCAGGGATTCTGCCGGTCTGCTGTTCGGCGCGGCCGGAATGGCGATATGGCTGATCTCCCCAGAGCGTTCACGCAGCAAGGTCCTTTCCATTAAATGCTCCAGTTCACGGATATTTCCGGGCCAGGTGTACGCACATAACTGGTCTAATGCCTGCTGGTTCAGTACCAACGGCGGCCGTCCCAGTTTTTTAGCGTATTTCTTAATAAAGTATTGCGCCAGCAAAGGGATGTCTTCGGCCCGCTCTCTTAAAGACGGCAATGTGATCGGAATAACATTAAGCCGGTAATAAAAATCCAATCTCATCCGACCTTCAGCTACTTCTTTTTCCAGATTTCTATTCGTAGCGGCGATGACCCTGACATCGATCTTGATGGTTCTAGAACTACCGACACGCTCAAATTCCTGTTCCTGAAGCACCCGTAGCAGTTTTACCTGGGCTTCAAGGGAAAGTTCGCCGATCTCATCTAAAAATATAGTGCCGCCATCCGCCGCTTCGAATTTTCCGGCACGCCTTTCGTTCGCACCCGTAAAGGCGCCTTTTTCATGGCCGAATAATTCCGATTCGATCAGTTCCGACGGCAATGCCGCGCAATTGACGGTCACCAGTGTCTTTTTGCTTCGTGATGACAATTGATGGATAGCTTTTGCGACCAGTTCTTTGCCAGTACCGCTCTCACCCAGCACAAGCACCGATACCGGAGCGGTGCTGACCACGGCCATTTCATCCAATACTTTGATCATAGCCGGACCTCTGCCAATGATATTCTCGAACACCGCCGGCTTGTTCTCTGCCGCCATTGAAGCATCAACCGCCGGCTTTTCATTTTTGGACACCGGTGCAATATTTCTACGGTCGCCGCTGGTGAATACTCCTTCAAAATGATCCGTCAATTTTGCCAGCAGATCAAGGTGCGCCACTGAATAATTTTCGGGCGAAAGACTATAAAAAGAGAGCAGCGCTATCCTGTCCTCAAATCGTACACTGAAATTCAGTTTCGAATGGAACTTGAAATGATTGGCCAAATGTGCTTCGGCCTGATCGTCCAGTAAACTCCGTCGGAACTCCAGGCCGTTAAGGAACCAGGCCATATCCCCAAATGGACCGCTTGACCGGAACTTGCGGATCTCACTCTGCGGCATTCCCATTTCCTGCCAGATGTCCTCACTGGTCAAGGTTTGATATTCGCCGAACGCAGTACGCAGGAAAAAAATGGTTTCGGATGGTTTTTCGCCGGGACGGCCTATAGCGACTTTCAGGAGATCGAAGCTAATGAAGCCCTGCATCGCTCCAGGTAACTGTGCTATACGTGTAGAGCGGTTTCCGGGGGGCTGGGCGATCTGTTCTAATTGCTTAGACAGGATAAATTCCCGCTGGGCAGCCAGTTTCAGATGCTCCTTATGTTTGGTCCGGGCAATGTCAAGCATCATCAGCAGGTCTTTCTCGCGGAACGGTTTGGCCAGAAAACCATACGGACGGGTGTTCTTTACCTGCTCTAAAATGCTTTGATTGGTATTGGCGGATATATAAATAAATCCGATGTTGTCCCGCGTCAGTTGCCGCGCGAGTTCGATTCCCATCGTGTTGTCCTTCAAAATGATGTCAAGCATCACCCAGGTCGGCTGATGTAAAGTGATCATTTTTTTCGCATTGGTCACGGTAGCTGCGATCCCGCAAACATAGTAACCTGCTTTGGTCAGCATCAACTTCAGATCGTTCGCAACAATGAATTCGTCTTCTACAATTAAGATATTTTCTTTCATAATTAGCCGGCGGCGTCAGGTTCAGCTCGCCTTCAGTCCAAATTTATTAAATTCTACCCTTACACAAACACCGTTGTCGCCTTTGATCGAAAAGTTACCTGAAAACTGCTTCGTAAGCCCTTCCATCAGATCTTTACCGAAAGTAGCGGAATTGTTCAATGAAAATGAGGATATCCCGATGCCATTATCAGCGATCTTCAATGTATAATCACCGGCTGTCTGGTGTAACATCAATTCTACCTTTCCGCCGCCGCCCGGGAAGGCGAAAAGGAGCGAGTTGATCACGGCTTCATTAACGATCAGTCCCAGCGGAACAACAATATCGACCGGTAATGTCAAAGGGATTACATCAAAATTGAAAACCACGCCATCTGAATAGTATTCATCGCGCAAGTACTCAACGAGGTCCTGAAGATAAAGCCGTACGTCGATAGCCAAAGGGTCAGAAGTTGTGTACAGTTGCTGATGCGCTAGTGACATGGCATAAAGCCGTGCACGATTTTTACGAAGCAGTTCGATCGCCTCCGGGCTACCGGTATAATTGGACTGCGCGTTGAGCAGGCTGATCGCGATCTGAAGATTATTTTTAACGCGGTGGTTTAATTCCGTGAGCAACTCATTCTTTTCCAGCGTCAGTTGCACGATCGTTCTATCCCGGCTATCCAGGGTCTCTAATGCGTCCATCAATAACGTACCGTTTATTTGGTCTTTTTTCCTGGCTAGGAACTGACGTCTCAGAAGGAACGTTAAACCGATCGAAAGAAGGATAAGCACCACGAAAATGATTTCGGTGCTGACCAGTTCGGTCCGGGTGATGGCAACGAGGCCGGCATCGTTTATCGCAGACATATTCAGGATACTAACAATCGCCACGAAAAAGCCTCCTTTTCTCCGGCCAGCAAAATGCCGTCAGCTTCCAAGAGCGCCGGACAGCTATTCGCGCTGAAATGACGGTCCTTATAAAAACATTTTCTTAAAATGAACATCCTCATTTGAATTTCCAGGAGAAGTTCAACTATAATGCCATTTCGACATTTGACTGATTCATAGCGATATAGTAAAATCACCGGCTAATAAACAGACGATATAAAGTTCAAACACGAAAATCAATAACTGCTTCGATGCCTTGAACGCAGCAGGTAGCCGGCATAACAGATTTCCCAGCGCCCGTTCCATCCCGCATGAGCCCTTGATAAATGTCAAGGAACTTTCTTGTTTTTTATCAACAACTGCGCAGAATTAAACAAGCAATTTTGTGACCAGTAGCAGAAGATGAGACCATCATGCCTTTTCCGCTACGGACAACATAAATAATGAAAACCATGAGAAAAAATAATGCCCTGCAACGGGTTTCCATAAATAGTGCGACGCCGTCCGGCGCTTTATTGAAACAATTTGCGACAAATGCCTTAGCCGGCACGGTCGTACTTAACGAACCCGGCATCTCGATCGTTCAATTAAAAGACGGGTCCATACTGGAGTTCTACGGGTTCGGTTCCTTTTACGCAGAACGCATTTTTGATAAGGGTAATATGATCGTTAACTTTAAAGTGAATGATATCCAAAGCTCGGTAAAAGAATTCATGAACGATGGTGCGGCGCTGCTGGATGGCATTACACGTCCGTGTTCGACCTATGCGTACTGTTATCTACTGCTAAACAATGAAATGGTCATCGGGATCTACCAGGAAGATACCGGTTCAGATGTTGAATCCGCGCCTGATGCCTAATCTTTTCAGCTTAGAACTCAAAGTTGTCGGCGGTACGCCAAGTAGTTTAGCTGCACCGTTCTTACCACCGATCCGGCCATTACACAATTTCAGAACATGCATAATGTGTTCACGCTCATTCTCATCTATGGTTTTGACAGGGGCGATCGCTACGGACTTCGCGGAAAGCAATGTATGCTTAGCCGGGAGATCAAATGACCGGATCATATGATCTTGCGTGATAAGTACTTTTCGTTCCAGGAAATGCTCTAATTCGCGGACGTTGCCGGGCCACGGATGCTGCTGCAATTCCATAATAGCTCTTTGACTCAGGACATTGATCTTTTTGCCTGTTTTTTTCGCGAACCGCTGGATAAAATGGGCCGCCAATACACCGATATCGCCTTTGCGCTCGCGTAAGGCTGGTATACTTATCGGAAAGATGTTCAGCCGGTAAAAAAGGTCCTCCCTGAATCGCCCGTTCGCTACCT
>JAESTD010000164.1 GCA_016763755.1 Mucilaginibacter sp. | reverse complement strand
TGGCAAGGGCAGCTTTATCGCACCAAGTGCAGCAGGCCAGGCCGGTGCAATTGCTATGGCTATCGCCGATGCAGAGGTTGAGCCGTCTAATATATCCTACGTGGAAGCCCACGGCACGGCAACGGCTTTAGGCGACCCGATAGAGATTGAAGGTTTAAATTTGGCCTTTGGCAAACAAGAAAAAAATCAATACTGTGCTATCGGTTCTATAAAAAGTAACATGGGCCACCTGGTGGCTGCTGCAGGCGTGGCTGGTTTTATCAAAACCACGCTGGCACTTTTCTATAAGCAGATCCCGGCTTCATTATATTTTACCAAACCGAACCCAAATATTGATTTCAGCGAGAGCCCGTTCTTTGTGAACACCGAGTTGAGACCTTGGGAAACCGAGGGTAAACGCATCGCAGGTGTAAGTTCATTCGGGGTGGGTGGTACCAACGTGCATGCTATTTTAGAAGAGTATGACAACGGGGTACAATCATCCGGAGAAAGCAGGCCCTTACAATTGATCAGCTGGTCGGCTAAGACAGCTACCAGTGCCTCTAAGTTCGCGGATAGGTTATACTATTATTTACAAGATAATCCTGAAGCGCCGTTGGCGGATATTGCTTATTCGCTGCATACCACGCGTAGTAATTTCAAGGAACGCAACTTCATCATCGCTGCGGATAGGGAAGACCTGCTGCAAAAGCTGATGAACTTTAAGCGCGATATCACCAACTCTAAGGTCATCAGCCAAAACGCTAATGAGGTGGTATTTATGTTCCCGGGCCAGGGTGCGCAGTACCTGAACATGGGCCGCGAGCTTTACGCCGGCGAACCCGTTTTTGCCGAGGCCGTTAATGAGTGTGTTGCGCTGCTTCAAGGCACCGGTCGGGCAGATATTTTTGACGTGATCTACGCGTCAGAATCGCCGGAGGCAAGTGATAAATTAAAGAATACATTTTATACCCAGCCAGCCATCTTCATTACCTCATACGCCATGGCCAAGCTATGGATGAGCTGGGGTATTGAACCAACTATATTTACCGGCCACAGTATTGGCGAGTTTGTTGCAGCGCATTTTGCAGGTGTTTTCAGCCTGGCAGATGCGTTAAAATTGATAGCAGAACGTGCCCGTTTAGTAAGCGAAGTCGCTGAAGGCGATATGCTATCGGTACGCTTAACGCCTGAGGAACTGGAAGCTATTCTGCCGGGCAATCTGTCTATCGCAGCTATCAACAGCAACAAGCTTTCGGTAGTGGCAGGAGAGAAGGATGCCATTGCAGCCTTCGCACAGGTTTTAGAAGACAGGGGCACCCCGGGCCGTTTGCTGCAAACCAGCCATGCTTTCCACTCGGCAATGATGGATGATATTGTAGCACCGTTTGAGCAGGTGGTGAGATCGGTGAAGATCAATACGTTGGTTAAACCACTCATGTCAACCGTTACCGGCGACTGGCTAACTGAGGCAGAAGCTTCCGATCCTGCATACTGGTCTAACCACTTACGCAGAACTGTAAGTTTCGCTGCTGCCATTGATAAACTGGCCGAAGATAAGGGTAGGGTTTATCTGGAAGTTGGCCCCGGCCGAACGCTGGCTACGCTTGCAGCTCAACAAACCGTTGCCGAGCCAGTTGTTACCATAGCCGGTTTAGAAAACACTAATGGCCAGCCCGAATATCAATCGGTGCTGAAAGCAATAGGTCAGTTGCACCTAAATGGCATAGAGCCAAATTGGAATGAGTTTTACACCGGTCAACGCAAGAGGTTGAGACTACCTTCTTACGCGTTTGACCGCAAGATATATTGGGTTGAACCCGTGGCAATGAATCCAGCCCGGACGGTAAATTACCAGCCGGAAGAGATTGTGCCCGATACACCACCCGCAATTGTACAGGAAGATACTATACAGAATATGATGACGAGAAAAGATTTTCTGGCCGAAAAACTTCAGGGCATTTTCGCAGATGCCGCAGGTATTGATATTGACAGCGCATCTGCCGACGTCAGTTTCCCCGAAATTGGGTTCGATTCGCTGTTGCTTACCCAGATAGCCACCAATCTTAAAAAGGCTTTTAACGTAAATATTACCTTCAGGAAACTGTTTGAGGATTACAACTCCATTAACCTGCTGGCCGATTTTCTGGATAAAACCATCCCGGCGGGCCAGTTTGAACCGGCTCCGGCGCCTCAAAAGACTGCGCCTGTACCGCAGGCTCAAACGGTTTATGCACAAGCAATTCCTCAGCCTGTAGCCTACAACCAAATACCGTTAACTGGCGGTGGCAGCGAAGTTGCGCTTGGTATGATCAGTCAGCAATTGCAATTATTGGCAGGCCAGATAGCGCAGTTGCAAGGTGGCGCAGTGGCTACAACACATATTAGCGTGCCTCTTGCACCGGCTCCAAATGAATTGAAAGGCGAACCTGTTGCGCCACCGGTATTAGAACCCGAGCCTGATGTTACGGCCGAGGAAATGGTGGAGATAAAAAAGCCATTTGGTGCCACAGCCCGTATCGAGCGTAAAGTACAGGAGCTTGACGATAAGCAAATGGAATGGCTGGATGGTTTAACCATCCGTTACAATGCCAAAACCCGCAAAAGTAAAGATCAAACCCAGGAGCACCGTGCTTATATGGCTGATCCGCGCGTGGTAAGTGGTTTCCGCCCGCTAACAAAAGAACTGGTTTATCCTATCGTCATTAACCGTTCAAAAGGTAACCGCCTTTGGGATGTAGACGGTAACGAATATATAGACGCATTGAATGGTTCTGGTTCAAACATGCTGGGCTATCAGCCTGATATTTTGAAGAAGGCTATTTTGGCACAGATTGAGAACGGCTATGAGATTGGTCCGCAGCATGAGCTTGCGGGCGAGGTTTGTAAGCTGATGTGCGAGTTTACCGGTCACGATCGCTCTGCATTATGTAATACAGGTTCTGAAGCTGTGTTAGGCGCTATGCGTGTTGCCCGTACTGTTAGCGGCAGGCCGTTAATTGTAGCTTTCAGTGGCTCATACCACGGTATTATGGACGAGGTTATCGTGCGAGGTACCAAAAAATTAAAGACTTTTCCTGCTGCGTCCGGTATCTTATCAGATAACGTGCAGAGCATGTTGATATTGGATTACGGTACCGATGAGGCCCTGCGCATCATCAAAGAACGTGCAGACGAAATTGCCGCTGTATTGGTTGAGCCTGTACAAAGCCGCAGGCCGGAGTTTCAGCCTATTGAGTTTTTAAAACAACTGCGTACCTTAACTGCCGATGAAAGCATCTGTTTGGTATTTGACGAGGTGATCAGCGGTTTTCGTTTCCATCCGGGAGGTACGCAGGCTATCTTCGGTATCAAAGCCGATTTGGGTACTTACGGCAAGGTTATTGGTGGTGGTATGCCGGTGGGTGCCATCTGTGGTAAAAAAGAATATATGGATGCCCTTGATGGTGGTTTCTGGGAGTACGGTGACGACTCTGTACCCGAGGTAGGTGTTACCTATTTTGCCGGTACCTTTGTACGCCACCCGCTTGCATTGGCTGCTGCAAAGGCATCGTTAGATTATATGAAAGAACGCGGCCCTGCGCTGCAGCAAAAGCTTACCGCTATGGCAACCCGCCTGCGCGATGGCTTTGCTAAAGTATGCAGTGATGCGGGTATCCCGGTAACTACTGTAGGTTATGGCTCGCTTTGGAGAATAAAATTCTTGGAGGATGTGCCTTATAACGAGTTGTTATTCACACTGATGCGTTTGCGCGGTGTGCATATCCTCGATGGTTTCCCATGCTTTATGACCGATGCCCATACCGAGCAGGATGTGGATTTTATGATAGAGCAATTTAAGCAGAGCATACAGGAGATGGTTGACGTAGGATTTTTTAAATTTACATCCGCAGAGATCACTCCGCAGCCCGCTACTAATGGTAAGGCAGATAAAGTAAGCCTTGAGGCGCTTAACACGCCGCCTACAGAGGGTGCAAGGCTTGGGCGTGATAAAGAAGGTAACCCCGCATGGTATGTTAAAGATGAAGCAGACCCGGGTAAATACGTGCAGTACAACATCAACAACAATTAATGCCCGAACTGATAGCTACATATAATCCCCAGGTTAGCCAGGAAGAGTTTGATCCCTTTGCGGGGCCGGAGATTGCTTTGATAGCACCCGCCACCGAACCGCAGATGGAGATCTGGACATCGTGCCTTATTGGTGGCAACGATGCCAGCTGCGCGTACAACGATTTTGCTACCATTATACTTAATGGTACATCCTTTAACAAGGTTGCCATGCTGCAGGCTGCACAGGCTTTAAGCGACAGGCATGAGGCGCTACGCAGCGTTTTTAGTGCGGATGGTGCAAGCATTGTCGTTTACAAAGACCCTGAAGTACGGGTAGATTATCACGATATATCCGATCAGGACGACGAGCAAAATCGTCAGTTTATAAAGAATTACACCAGGCAGCTGGCTATTACGCCACTTGATCTGATCAATGGCCCGCTATTTAAGATAGCGCTCATCAAATTAAATGATGACGAGCACCAGGTAATTATACTCACACATCATATCGTTTGTGATGGCTGGTCTATGGGCTTGGTGATGCAGGATCTGGGTAAGCTATATTCTGCTTATGCACAAGGTAAGGAACCAGATTTACCCGCTGCGCCCCGCTTTAGTGATTACGCCGTTGACGAGGCCAACGCCAAAGACGACGCGGAACATATTAAGACCGAGCAATACTGGATAGACCAGTTTAAGGGCAGCGACCATTTACTGGATGTGCCTACAGATAACCCTCGCCCAACACCACGTACTTTTAAAAGCGCCCGTGCCGATTATGGGTTGGATACTACTTTGGTTGCCGATCTGAAGACATTGGCGCGCAAAACCGGCACAAGTTTGGTGACCACCATACTGGCATCCTTTGAGGTTTTTTTACACCAACTTACCGGGCAGGACGAAGTTATCATCGGGTTACCTGCCGCGGGCCAATCGGCTACCGGCAATTTTGGGCTGGTAGGGCATTGTGTTAATTTGCTGCCGCTGCGGAGTTTTCCCCATGGTGCACAAACCTTTGCCAATTACCTTAAAGACCGCAAAAGCTTAGTTTTAGATGCATACGATCACCAGCAATATACTTTTGGTAGTTTATTGAAAAGGCTGGCTATTCCGCGTGATCCATCGCGTTTGCCGTTAGTACCTATCATGTTCAATATCGATATAGGTATGGATGATGGCATTGCATTTTATGACCTTAAACACCGTTATCTCAATAATCCTCGCGAGTATGAAACCTTTGAGATCTTCCTGAACATTACGGATAACAAAGGCACGCTCACTTTCGAGTGCTCATACAATACTCAGTTGTTCCAGGCGGCAACCATTAGCCGCTTTATGCAGGAGTTTGAGCATTTGCTGCGTTATGTGATTAAGACACCTGATGTGCTGATTGGCAAACTGCCATTGATGAACGCCGAGCAGGTGCGCGAGCAACTGAATAAATGGAACGACACCCGCGTAGAATATCCAAAAGAAAAACCGCTTCATCAGATCATCAGCGAAACTGCCGCACAATCTCCGGAGAGCATTGCGCTTAAATTTGGTTCGGAAGAATACAGCTATGCAAAGCTAAATGCGAAGGCTAATCAGCTTGCAGCTATATTGATTGAAAAAGGTGTTAAGGTAGGCGATAAAGTGGCTATCTCGGTAGATAGAAATGCCGAACTGGTGATTGCCCTGTTGGGTATTATGAAGGCCGGCGCTGTTTATATTCCGCTTGATCCGATATTCCCGATCAATCGCATCAACTACATGCTGGAAGATTCGGCAGCGGTGGTGCTGATCACTTCAAAAGAATATCAGGGCAAATACGAATCGACAGCTACAGAACTATTACTGGAAGATATAATTCCTCAGCTGAGCAACTATCCGGATACTGATCCTGCTGTTAAAGTTAAGGGAGAAGACCTGCTTTATATTTTATATACATCAGGCTCAACCGGTCAGCCAAAAGGCGTGCAGATCAAACACCATAACATGGTGAATTTCCTGTATAGTATGCAGAAACAACCTGGCTTAACCGCGGCTGATAAACTGCTGGCAGTAACTACTATCAGTTTTGATATTGCGGGACTTGAACTTTGGCTGCCGCTCATCACCGGCGCACAAATTGTACTGGCCGATGCTGCTACAGCTAAAGATGGTTATGCTTTGCTGGATATCATCCGCAATGAGAATATTACCGTGATGCAGGCCACACCTTATACCTGGCGCATTATGCTTGAAGCAGGTTGGGGCCCCGAGCAGGTGAAGGTTATCTGCGGTGGTGAGGCCTTACCTATGGACCTGGCGCAACGCATTGTGGAGCGCGCTTCATCACTGTGGAATGTTTATGGCCCTACAGAAACCACTGTCTGGTCGACCCTGAAGGAGATAAAAGCCACAGATGGTTTTATCAGCATTGGCAAGCCTATCGACAATACGTATATCTATATTTTAGATAAATTTTTAAACCCGATGGGCCCCGGTGCAGCGGGTGAGATCTATATTGCCGGCGAAGGTGTGGCTAAAGGCTACCTAAACCAGCCCGAGCTTACAGCCGAGAAATTTGTACCGGATCCGTTTGATACGTTAACACCCGGCGCGATCATGTACCGCACCGGCGACTTGGGAACCTTTACTGCCGATGGCGATCTGATGTACATTTCGCGTATTGATGCACAGGTGAAGATTCGTGGTTACCGCATTGAAACAGGTGAGATAGAATTTAACCTGGGTAAAGAAGAAGCGATTAAACAGGCCGTTGTTGTAGCCCGAAATGATAAGAATGGCGTAGCCAAACTGGTGGCGTATATACTGCTAAATGATAAATTTACCGGCCAGGAAAATCCCACCGATCTGATACAGCAATGGCGCGTCAACTTGCGCAGCTCGGTGCCTGACTATATGGTGCCAGACAACTTCGCTATCATCGAAGAAATGCCGATGACGCCGAATGGCAAAGTGGACAAAAAAGTATTGGCTGCGCGGGACATTGACGCAGCCGAGACCGTTAAATATGTTGCTCCATCAACAGATACTGAAAAAATGCTTGCTACTATCTGGCGCGAGATGCTGGGTATAGAGCAGGTAGGCATCCAGGATAATTTTTTTGAGCTGGGTGGCCACTCGCTTATTGCCGTTAAGGTAATGGCGCGAGTAGAGCAGGAGACAGGCGACCGCCTGCCACTGGCAATCTTGTTTGAAAACTCGACTATCGAAAAGCTGGCTGCCGTGTTGGATAGCGATACCAATGCGGTATCATGGGATTCTTTAGTGCCTATTAAACCAACCGGAACCAAGATACCTATCTACATTGTACACGGTGCAGGGTTAAATGTGTTATTATTTAACACGCTCGCCAAAAATGTAGACGAAGACCAGCCGGTTTACGGTTTGCAGGCTAAAGGCTTAAACGGCGTTGATGAACCGCTAAACCGTATTGAGGATATGGCGGCGCATTATGTATCATCTATACTGGCGCAAAACCCTGACGGGCCTTATGCATTGGCAGGTTTCTCTTTTGGCGGCTTGATTGCCTTTGAGATGGCAAGGCAGATGACAGCCCTTAACAAAGATGTTCGCATGCTGGGTATGTTTGATACTTACGCCTATCGTACCCCGCATTATGACCCATGGGCAACCAAGCAGGTTAAACGCGGCTTGTATTTCGGCAGAAAGATGTGGCATAGCCTGACTTTTAAAGATGGTTTCGAGAAAACTATCCGCAAGCGTGCTACTGCTGTTAAACGTGGCTTAACAAGAATGTTCTGGAAATTGCGTTACGGTGAGAAGCAGGAGCAGGCAGGTTTCTTCGGTTACTCGCACCGCATTGATGAAATGAACCATGTTGCGCAGAAATATTATCGCATTGTTCCATCAGACCTTGAGATCGAACTGTTCCGTGCCGAAACGCGGTCTTATTACCTGGACGATTATGAATACATGGGCTGGAAACCTTATGCACTGAAAGGAATTAATATTCACAGGGTGCCGGGCGAGCACAATACTATGTTTAAAGAACCCAATGATAAAACTTTTGCCAGGGTACTGCAAGATTGCCTTGACAAGATCAACTACTAAATTACTTTGGGTATACTTATCAATCGTTATACAAATGATGTAGCCTGGCAAACCATTGCCGGTGATCTTACCTTGCCCCAAGCCGGCGAGGTACATGTTTGGCGTGTTAATATCACTGCTAATCTTAAAAGATTAGGTGCATTTCAAAAACTGCTTAAAAGTAATGAAATGTTACGTGGCGACAGGTATATGCAGCTTAAGGACAGGCAGCGCTTTGTTATCAGCAGGGCCATGCAGCGCATTATTCTTGGAAGATACCTTAACGCCAATCCCGAAGAGCTTACCTTTGAATTGGGCAACAACAAAAAGCCATATTTACCCACGGGCAACGGCACAGAACTGCAATACAACATATCACACGCCGGCGATTGGATACTACTTGCTGTTTCACAGGCTGTGGTGGGTGCCGATGTAGAATACGTTGATCCCAATCTTCCTTTTGACGATATCCTGCCCGGGAATTTTACCGAAAAAGAGACGGAATTTGTTAAAGCGACTGATGCAACCAACCGGTTTTATCAGCTACGGACGCGCAAAGAGGCATTTTTGAAAGCAACAGGACAGGGATTGGGCGATCATCTGCGCGATACGCCATCACTTGATGGAGAGCATAACTTGAAGGCAAGTTTACATGGTGCAGATAAGGACTGGGACCAACAAAGTTTCCTTGTAGCCGAGGATTATCTGGCATCTGTAACTGCAGCAGGCAAGTGGCAATTAAAAGCTTTCGACGTCAATTTTTAGTCACCAGTGTTTGCAGGGTATCTTGCGGCATAGGTTTAAAGGTGCTCAACTCTAAAACCCTTGTGGCTGTCGCTTCCCATTTTTGCTTATCGCTTTTACTTAGCGTATTTATTATTGTGGTATCCGCCTTGGCGTAATATTCAGTAATGTTTTTCTGCAACTCGGGGGTTACATTTTTGTAGCCTTGTTCCTGCAATTTTTCAAGCAATTTGGCATAGGTATTATCCGCCAGGCGGTATCTGCCTAATTGGGTGGGTTCACCTGTATCAAAGTTGATATCAGGCAGCGACAATGTATTATCACGTACCTGTCCGAGCGCTATTTTGTAGTTCTCCAAAATTGCTTCAAAACTTTGGGCAAACAGCTTTTGGCCTTCTTCGCCCGGCGATTTAAATTTTAAAGCCTTAAGTGGTCCAATTTTCGGCAGTATGCCTATGATAAACACGGCAGCTTTTGCCCAGAATTTGGGTTCTTTGCGTTGTTTGACAAATTCCAGGTTAAAGGCACGTTTGCTCATTTTATACTGGAATTTCTTGGCCGTAATGCCGGGATTTAATTTTTCTATTTCGGTTTGGTTTGCCTCATAGGCTGATTTTGTAAGTTTAGGGAACAAGTTACGCACTCCCCAGCGCATGGTATTAATATCGCCTTCTACGTTGCTGAATATGGTATTAAGTTTACGTCCGTAGGTTTTATAAAAAGCACGCTCCAAAACCGGTACGGAAATGTTGAAGCCAATAAAATCATGGTATCCCTCAGAGGTATAACCATGCTGGCCTATCTGCAGCACATCATACGCAAACTCCATCCTGCTGTGCGACATGTGGTTTTCCTCGTAAGTAACCACATCGCCAAATTTCTTCTTCAGATCGGGGTAGATGATGGGCACGTTGAGGTTGGTTGACATAGAGTGCCCATATTTATCAGCCATATAATGCGATAGTGCGCCTAAAGCAAATGCGTATTCGTTAAGGTTTTGTGCATCTGCCAAGAGGTTGGTAATAAAATCGCCGCTGCGTACATAATGCAGCAGATCGGTAAAAAAGCCGTTGCCAAATGGCATGTAACCCATGTCGGCAACAATGCTGCCACCATAGGCGTAGGAGTGGGCCATTATCATTTCCTCGCGGGTGGCGTTGGGGTATTTTTCCTTAAGCATCGGGTACATCACCGGTTTCCATGATGCGTCGATAATAGCCTCATGCGCCAGTACCGAATAAGCTTTTGCGCCTAAGGTGCTAAAGCATAGCAATAAAAGCGAAAAAAAGAAAGTACGGGTAGATGGACGGGCCGTTAACATGTTGTGTGTTTGTGCGGTAGTAACGGCGAAATTAGGTTGTTGGTTTTAGTA
>JAESTD010000163.1 GCA_016763755.1 Mucilaginibacter sp. | reverse complement strand
TTTTTATGCCTGAAATCAGGATTTTAGACATACGCTTGGCGTCATTGCGAGTTGCGAAGCAATGACGCGCTTTTATTTGTACTGCATTTCTGTCGATCAAAACATTTTCATCCCGCAGCCTATTGATACTATACCACCAATAAGTTGCAAATCCAATGAAAGCATTAATCCTCAATTGCACCCTCAAAAAATCGCCTGAGGTTTCTAATACCGAAGCATTAGCGCAAGTATTAATTGATGAAATGGAGCGATTAGGCGTTGAAACCAAACTCATCCGTGTGGCAGATCATAACATCATCACCGGCATCAAGTCTGATCTTGGCGAGGGCGATGCTTGGCCGGCTATCCTTAAAGAATTACTGGCATCTGAGATATTAATCATTGCTACGCCTACCTGGGTAGGTACGCTCTCCAGCGAAGCGCTAAAAGTATTGCAACGCATTAACGGGCTTTACCCTGCGCGAGATGAGCAAGGCCGACCGGTCACCTTTAATAAGGTTGCAGGTTTTGTGGTAACGGGTGAGGAAGATGGCGCAAGGCATGTGGTATCAGAAATCGCGGGCGCGCTGATGGATGTTGGTTTTACCATCGCCCCACAATCATACACCTATTGAAACAACGGCCCCGGCCCGGGCGAGAACTATCTGAAAAGTGATTACCGTAAAGAGTGGTCGATCAAGACCGGCAAAGCAGCGGCAGCCAATGTAGTGGCTGTTGCACAGGCGCTGCAGAATACCCCGATGCCGGGTAACCCGCATTAATGCCCGATGATATTGTTACCTTTGCGGCATGATCGACGTTGTATTAAAGAAAGGCAAAGAAAAGGCTGTATTACAAAGGCACCCGTGGGTATTTTCGGGGGCAATTGAGCATGTTAAAGGTAAACCCGCTAATGGCGAGGTGATCCGTTTGCTTGACGGCAAAAAAGCTTTTCTGGCGTATGGTTTCTACAATGATCAATCCCGTGTGGCAGTACGTTTGCTGGAATGGGACGAGAACGTTGCAATTGACGACGATTGGTTCCGTGGGAAAGTGAGGATGGCCGTTGCCGGTCGTGCTGATGTTTTGGCTGATGGACAAACAGATACCTGCCGTTTGATCTTTAGTGAATCTGATTACCTGCCCGGCCTCATCGTTGATAAATATGCCGACCATTTAGCCGTACAGGTACTTACTTCGGGCATCCAGAATGTAATGCCGGTAATTATCGATGAACTGAACACGCTGCTAAAACCAACCAGCGTATTTGATAAAAGCGACGCCACATCTCGTGCTCACGAAGGTTTGGAGACCTCAAATGTCTTATTAGCCGGCACCCATCCGCCCGAATTGGTGATGGTAAAAGAGAACGGCATTACCTACGGTATCAATATCGCCGAAGGCCAAAAATCAGGCTTCTATTGCGACCAGCGCGATAACCGCCGCATACTGGCGCAATACGCCAAAGGCAAAAACGTACTCGATTGCTTTTGTTATACCGGCGGCTTCAGCCTAAACGCATTCCGTAACGGTGCTGCATCGGTTACCAGCGTAGATAGTTCCGCATTAGCGATTGAGACCCTGCAGAAAAACATCCGCTTAAATAAATTTGAAAGTGCAAAGCACACCGCTATTAAATCTGATGTGAACGCTCAGTTGCGCAAGTTCAGAGATGAGGATGCGAAGTTTGATATTATCGTATTGGATCCACCTAAATATGCACCATCACGCTCTGCATTGGATAGGGCATCGCGTGCTTATAAAGATCTTAACCGCATAGGCATGCAATTGCTTAACAGCGGCGGCCTGCTGGCTACTTTCTCCTGCTCGGGCGCTATGGATATGGAAACCTTTAAACAGGTGCTGGCCTGGGCCGCTTTGGATGCAGGCAAACAGGTGCAATTCATTTACCAGTTTAACCAACCTGAAGACCATCCCGTCAGGGCATCATTCCCGGAGGGTGAGTATCTGAAAGGTTTACTTTGCCGGGTTTGGTAGAGGTTACTTTTTTGTTGCTGCTTTTTTAAGATTACTGCCCTTGTCGCGTTTTGAGCGCATTTTTAAGTTCAGCATTTCTACCAATACAGAGAAGGCCATGGCAAAATAGATGTATCCTTTAGGAATGTGCTGCTCAAATGCCTCGGCCAATAGTGATACACCTATCAGCAGCAAGAAAGATAGCGCAAGCATTTTTACCGTTGGATGCTTATTAACAAAGTTGGCTACACTTGCAGACGACCACATCATAATACCAACGGCTATTACCACAGCCGCTATCATGATTTCGATATGCTGCGCCATACCCACGGCGGTAATTACCGAATCAAGAGAGAATACGATATCTAACAGCATGATCTGCACAATGGTTCCCCAAAAAGAATGAGCCTTCACATTGTCGCCGCCTTCTTCGTCGCCTTCAATTTTATGATGGATCTCGGCGGTGCTTTTGTAGATCAGGAATAAACCACCTACTATCAAAATTAAGTCGCGGCCCGAGATGGCAAGTTTCTCCACCCATTCCGCATCGGTAGCGCCGATAATTCCTGATAGGTTGAACAGCGGAGCCGTCAGTTTCATTACCCAGCTGATACCAAATAAGAGTGCGACTCTCGTTATCATAGCCATACCCAAACCCAGTTTGCGGCCTTTGTTCTGTTGCTGTTTAGGTAGCTTATCAGCGAGAATAGAAATGAATATCACGTTATCGATACCCAATACAATTTCCAGAAAAGTTAGCGTAACCAAGGATATCCAAGCCTCGGGATCAGTAAATAGTTCCATGCAGATGTTTATTGTTGGCACTAAAATAGCAAAACCCCTGCCGTTAAGGGCAAGGGTTTTGCTGTTTTCTAACAACATCGATTATGTCATTGCGAGCGAAGCGTGGCAATCTCAGAGGACAAGCACGCCGACCTACCTATGAGATTGCCGCGTCGTTAACACTCCTCGCAATGACATAGTGGATTTGAACGGCGTTTACTTAAACTGTATCTCTGCAAATCTTGCTGTTACCACCACATTGGAGCCGCTGTTGTTTTTGCCTACATAGCCTTTGTAGGTTTTAGTTTGCGACCAGCCCTTTTCTTCATCAGCAGGTGTTTTGGCAGTTACTTTCACTTTATCATCATCAAAGTTGAAGCTACCCAAGCGAGTGGTAACGTCAAAGTTAAAATTAAGTGCCTGGCCAAAATCAAGGTCAACTTTAGTGTTTGAAGCGTTTATGTTGAGGCTTTTCATCGATTTATCGATAGCGCCGATGCTTAAACCATCACCAAACTTTACATTGATATCGGCAGAGGTTTTCAGCTTATCAATACTTACATCAGAAAAACTAAATGATGCCGCGCTGTTATCGATAGTTCCTGCCTTAAACTTACTGAATTCGACCTTTAACTGCTCGCCGTTGTAAAAAGCAATGGTTGAAGGGTTGTCCTGCGAAAATTTGATCGATACGTTATTTTGAGCATTGGTTAGCTGTTGTGCTATCAGCGATCCAAATTGTACCCTCACAGTAGCCTTGCCACTCAAGTTCGGCAATGTAACAGAACCAAATTTATTACTGATATCAAGCGCATTACCTCCAGGCATATAGACATTATAATCGATGCTCATATCCTGCTGGCTGTTACCGCCACCGTGCCTGTTACTCCAGGTTTTGGTATGGAAAGAAATTACTGAACCAACTTTACTATCTACAATACTGGTACCTT
>JAESTD010000162.1 GCA_016763755.1 Mucilaginibacter sp. | reverse complement strand
GAAATATTTACTTGGCTGATGGCATCACTGATCTCTGTACCGATGATTCCGTTGATCGAATGGTCCTTACCGATAGTTTTATTATACGTCAGCATCAGGCGGCCCGTGTAACTGCTTGTTTGTGAATTGGCCTGCTGCAAAAAGTCTCCCAATGGAACATTGTAGGTAAGTCCACCGCTTGCGTTCGGTACGGCGTAATTGTCAATTAGCCTATTTGTAAAAGATGATCCAAGCGGGTACAGATTTTTGATCGTGCCTTGCGATGTTTCGTATACCCCTCCAAAGTTCAGGTTAAAACCATTGCCCAACTGATAAATAAAATTTGCCATAAGGTGGGCACTGGTAATGTGCGTTTTGTTATGTATTAAGTTCATATCTACCAACGGATAATACAGCGCATCCAGCCCTCCCCTACCCATAAGGGTCTGATTGTAATAAGGGTCGCCTCCTGAACCGACATATGTAGGCGCGGGGTTACCCGCCGAATTCACAAAACGCTCATAAGAATAGGTACTACTGATATCCGGTACTGGCGAAGCTAATGCATGCTGATCGAGCAGGTCAGTTTCCAGATCTAATGAAAATTTAGGATTAAATTGGAGCACGGTACGGCCGGATAATAGAAACTGATCATTATTGTTGTTGCGTTGTGTAAGTGTGTTGCCCGTATAATTTGCCGTTATATAATAATTTGCGCTTTTACTACCGCCAGACAGATCGAGGTTATAGGTTTGGGTGACAGCATTGCGCAGAAACAGCCGGTCATAATCTTTAGAGTTATTGTAGGCTATCAAGCTGGCCAGCGTTTGATTATCCTGCGCAGCCGTGTTCTTTCCAAGGTAGTTGCGCATCGCGATCAAAATATCGGGGGGTAAAGCCGAAGGTGTAATACCCAACGCGTTGCCAAAAAAGAGTGCGTAAGTTGGAATCAACGGTTCATTTATGGCGATCTGCGTGCTGGTCTGATTAGGGTCCCACTTATAGCGGCTATGGTTCTCTTTAGGAGTTATTCCAATTGTGGTCCGAAAATTCACCAATGGTCTGCCTTCTTTGGCTTTTTTGCGTTCCACTACGATCACACCGTTTGAGGCACGAACACCGTACACGGTTGAAGCCGCAGCATCCTTTAATACCGTTACTGATTCGATCTCGTTGGGGTCAAGCAGGTCTAATGTAAGGCTGGTGGGATAGCCGTCTATTACAATGAGGGGTTGTTGAGCGGTGGATGTCATCGTAGAAAGACCGCGGATCTGGAACAATGAATTGCCCTGAAATTTCACATCGTTGTTGATGAGCACCCCGGGCAACTTATTAACAATACCCTCCAGGAAGTTGGTACTAACCTGTGATTCGTATTCCTTTGTGCCAATGCGGGCAGTTGCGCCCGTACTTTGCTCTGGTTTGATCTTTTGGTAACCGGTGTTTACGACAATTTCATTCAGGCCGGTTGACGCTTGCTTTAAACGTAACACATGCATTGATGTTTGCGTTTCATCGTTAACCTCTATCTCTAAAGTACCAGCGGGAACGTTTCTGAATGCGAAGGCACCTTTTACATCGGTAGCGGTAACATATTTTCCTGGCGTTAATTTCACTGTGGCCGCGGGGATGGCGCGCGATAGCGTATCGGTAACTGTGCCCGATACGGTGGAGAGTACAGTTTTATCTGCCTTTTTTGGTGCAGCCGGCAATTGCGGTTTAAATTTTAACACAATGGTGTTTTGTTCGATCTCGTATGTAAGAGACTGGCCATCCAAAGAAATTTTCAAAGCCTCATCTACGGTAGCATCTTTAAGATCAACAGAAACCGGCTTGCTGTTATCCATCATGCTATAAGTGTAAAAGAGATCGTATCCGCTTTGTCGGCGTATCTCTTCCAAAACTTTCTCAAGGCTGGCGTTTCGTTGGTTAAGCGTTATCTTTTGCGCCAGGGATGACGCGCTAACAGATAACATTGAGATCAACAATAAAAATGTAGTGATCTTCATGATTAAAAATATTTTGCGCAGCGCTGCAAAATGCGCAGCACGTATGCGTATTGTATCAAAATACATTACTTTTGGGTTGTTCGGGTTAATGACTTTGTTGCGTAACACAATAGTTAGTTCCCCTTGGGAACCGGTGACCCGGACTATCGCCGTTGGGTGCTCTAACACCTGACGGCTTTTTTTATCCGTTCACCACCGAATTTTCACTGGCGTAGAATTTCTTTCATGTTTAGTTAGTTTTGGGTTTAGTTATAGTTATAAATTATTAGTTACATTACCGATTGGGCTTAATCACCTTAACAGTTTTTCCTTGTACGTTAAAATCTACCTGGCCCGTTTTACGCATAAAATTTAATATATCGGCCAGTTTACGGTTGCGGCTTATGGCTCCACCGCATTCTATTTTCTTTAAATTGATATCTGTCCACACTACTTGCACATCGTAAATGCGAGCTACTTCTTTTAGGACGGTTTCTAAAGATTGCCTGTGAATGATGATCTTATTTTGCAGCCATGCTGTTTCCGCTTCAATATCAGCGTTGTTGTTAATAGTTAGCCGGTCGGTATTAACGATTACTTGTTCGCCAGGCTTAAGTATCAAGCTCTTTGCAGCCTGTTGTGACAATATCTTTACCGATCCTTCCAAAAGCGTTATTTTATCTGCGCCATTATCCGGGTATGCGTTTATGTTAAAAGCAGTACCCAAATCCTCGATAATCTCATCGTTTACCTGAACATTAAATGGTTTAACGTCGTGCTTTACTTTCAGGTAAGCCTGTCCGGTTATCTTTACTTGGCGTTTTTGCCCGGCGAAGTATGTTGGATAAGTAATAGACGAAGCTATATCAAGAGAAACTTCGGTACCGTCGGCCAGTTCAAGATCAAATTTTTCGCTGCTATTGTTAATAAGCGTATGCATTACAGGCACATCGCTTCCATCTGGCTTGCTATAGGTAAGCGAATGATCGCCATAATCAGCTTCAGCATTATTAATACACGCAAGATGCCCGCGCTGTTGTTTATCCAGCAACACCTCGCCGCCACCTTGCACAGCTAACACTACCCCGTGTTTAACCGGCAAAAGATCTTCTGCATTGGCCAACACTTCTGGGGTGGTTGGTTTTAGTAGCCAATAGCCTATGATGCATAAACAAAAAATAACCGATGCTGCTGCAAAGTACCTGGGCCAGGCAACAAGCTTTTTTGGTTGGCGGGCCGCATAAGCGTCCTGCACTTTAGTAAATGCAGTTATGCTGTTGTACTTTAAAAATTGAAGATGTGTGTTTTCAAGTGATTCTTCACGGATAAGCTGCTCAAATAATAACTGATTCTCTGGTTTAGCATCTATCCAGCTTTTGAGTGCGCTTAATTGCTCTTCGGTCAGTTTCCCGTTTATATATAAGACTATCAGATCCGCGATCAAAAGTCCGTTGGCTATAGGCTCGTTATGTTCCATTTGGGTATAGAACAGGCAGCCCCATGGTTTTATCTAAAGAAAAAATGAAAAATTTTACTTTTTTTTAACGATGCCCTAACAATGATAAAATCAATAGCGCAACACCCAGATCCTGATCAGATAATTTTGTACGTAAGAGACACAATCCGCGCATTTTTTGATTATTCACTGTAGATACCGAAACGCCTAATTCTTTTGCAATCTCGGCCGGTTTCATTCCATGTTCAAAAGTCATGCGTATCACTTTACGGCATTGTTCGGGAAGGGTATCTACAACAGCATATAACTGCCTAACCGTTTCACTTTCTATAAGCAGTTGTAACTGTGAATGCCGGTCATTTACCGATATGGTTGTAGCGATGGAAGATTCATGCTTTTCGGCCACTTTTTGTCTGTCGAGTACGTTAAATGCTGCATTGCGCACACCAGTGTACAGAAACGACCTAAAACTTGCGAAGTTGTTGAAATCAGATCTTTTTTGCCAGGCTTTAAGCAAAATATCTTGTACAAGATCTTCAGACGCATCAGCATCGTTCAAAATACGCTCGGCAAAGTAACATAGGGAAGGATAAAAACGATGGAACAGTTGTTCAAAAGCGCTATCGTTCCCGATTGAAAAATCGTAGAACAATTCACTATCATCCAACAGTTTGTTCCTGGCTTTGGTCATTAGGGTGTGCAAAGTCTTATCGACCTTTAATATAACGCAAGTTTAGCAAAATTAAAATTTTATTATACAAAGGCACCGCGCGCGGCTAAGGAGCGAGTAATATTATCTATTCAATGCAAAAAGCGTTTGCAAAATTTCAAAAAAATCTGCAAACGCTTTTATAACAAGCTAAACAAAGTCTGTTTATTTGCCTGATAACAATTCTTCAAGTTTCTTAGTCAAGACTTCACCTTGCAAACCTTTTGCAATGATTTTACCGTCCGGGCCGATGAGGAAATTTTGTGGTATGTAATTTACACCGTATTGTACTGCTACTGCATTTTTCCAGAATTGCAGATCTGATACCTGTGTCCAGTTCAGCCCGTCATGATGAATGGCGGCCAACCATTTGTCCTTATCGGTCGCACGATCCAGGGAAACACCCAAAATCGTGAACCCTTTGTCATGAAACCGCTCAAATGCTTTTACCACATTTGGGTTTTCCTGTCGGCATGGGCCGCACCAGCTTGCCCAAAAGTCCAGTAACACATACTTACCCCTGAAATCAGAAAGTTTTACCAGCTTTCCGGCAGTATCTGCTTGTGCAAACTCAGGTGCTTCTTGCCCGATTGCTGTGGCACGCGCAGCACTGATGGTATTCAGTATGTATTTCGCCGCGTTGCTTTTTTTGTATTTGCTCCCTAATTGGTTGTAAAACAACTCCAGTGAATCAGCAGAAAGCTCATTCGCTTTAGTTTGCAAAAGATAAATAGCCGCAAAGGAGTTTTGATTTTGCTTAATGAGCTCAAATGTTTTTTGCATTTGAGCAGTGCGTACCGGGGCGGCAAGTTTTTCATAATAAGCCGATACCTCTTTGTAGAGCGAATCTTTAGGATCAAAGTGTTTGGAAAAATCCTTGCCATATTTTTTTGCCAATTCCTGCTCCATTTGTTCATCGGCTTTCGCTTCTGCTTTACTGTAGCCTGCGTAAATAGCATTATCCGGCGCTCCGGTAACAGTCGATGCAGCCATATCTGCGGCTTGCGCATTAAACCCAATGGTGCCCGGTTGGGCAATCAAAATACCGTAAGGCGCATATCCTCCTTTTTGCTTTGCCTCGTACTTACTGTAAAAGAAATAACGTGTTGGTTCTTTAAAAGGTAGCTTGAAGCTAAACTTCCCGTTGGCAATTTTTGAGGAATCGGTTAAATTCAACGCGTTATTGTATATAATTATGGTTTGGCCATTGTACTTATTATCTGCCGTACCATTAATTGTTATATATCCTGATGTGCTATTTTGTTGTGCGTAAGCTGATGATGCAGCAACGCTCAATATAAAGCAACAATAAATGATCAATCTTTTCATGTTTATTTGTTAAATACAGTCTGTAGCATTTTATCCATATCTTCTTCAGTGCCGCCAAAGGTGTCGCCATAACGGCCGATGATCTTACCATTCGGATCGATCAATATTTTGGTAGGAATCGAAGCTATCCCATACTGATCATCCAAATCATCAGGATTAGGAATATTATTTCTGAGCTTATCCCAGTCGAGGCCTCGGAGCACGTTATGCCATATGCCTACACCATCTTTTTCAACCGCTTGTTTCCAAACATTTAGTTTGCCATCATCGTCGGCAATGCCGATAACTTCAAGCCCGCTGTCTTTGTATTTATGGTAAAGTTCTATCATATGCGGATTGCTTTTTCTGCACGGTACGCACCAGCTTGCCCAAAAATCGAGCAACACGTATTTACCGGCGAAATCCTTAAGCGCAAGTGTTTTCCCGTTGATATCAGTTTTGGTGAACATTGCAGCCTTTGCACCCGGCAATCCTTTTTCTATTCTTTGGATGCTTTTGGCAATCTCCTTCCCATTCTCCGACCCGCGAAATGCATCGCTAAATGCGTTGTAGATCTTCTTTGTAGAATCAAGGCCCATGCTGGAAACGTAATACCCAAGCATATTCAGGGTAACATAAGAATCAGGATGTTCAGTAAAAAACTGGTATGTTACCTGCTTTATTCTGGCCTGGTAAGGTTCAAATTTATCGCGGATAGCTGACGCTTTTTCATGATCTTTCTCGTTCATCAACGCTTTTTCGAGCGGCTCCATTTCTTGGCGGATAGGCTGGATCTTAGCGTCGAGCTTTAAATAGTCTTCCTGGCTTTTTGATCCTTTTAAAGTGAGCGTTTTGGAATCCAAAGGGTTACCTGTCAAAGTTAACTGACCAGGTTCTATATAAAATTCCCTTGCCCTGGTCTGTTGTTCATATTCAGATAATCGCTTTCCGGCCTTTTTTAACAGCAACCTTGCAGCTGTGGGGTTGTTTATTTTACCATTTAAACTAAACCGGCCTTTTTTTACAGGTTTAGTTACTTGCGTATATTTCCCCATCGCATTCACATAGCTTAATGAAACAGAGTCTGCGCCGATAGGGCTTAGCTTCCCGGTTAATGTAAATTGGTTTTGTTGAGTGGTTTGTGCCCCAGAAGTTTGTGAAATAACCAAAGCAAATGCACAAAATATTAGGTTTATTGATTTCATTTCAGATAGTTAATTTTTAAATAGTTCATTAAGCTTTGATTCTATTTTGGCCTCGTCACCCGTGTATGCCAGTATTTTGCCCTCTTTATCCAACAAAACATAAAACGGAATAAAAGTTGTCATGTACAAACTGCCGACATCTGCCGGCATGTTCTTGCGCGAAAAACGGTCTATTACCTGGTTCCAGGGCATTTTTTCATCATCCATAGCTTTTGTCCAGGCACCCCATTTATTATCATCAGAAACACTTAATATATCAAAGCCTTTGTCATGATACTTGCCGTATAATTCTTTCCAATGCGGTATGGCCTGGCGGCAGGGATGGCACCAACTGGCCCAAAAGTCAATAAGGATGTACTTACCACGCAGAGATGACAATGCAAGGGAAGAACTATCGGGCTTAAGCAAGGTAAAATCAGGCGCAACCTGCCCAACCTGCACGGCTGCCAGTTTGGTACGCGACCGTGACAAGCTTTCATAATATACTGACGCTTTCGCCTCACCTGTGAACTTATTAAGCATAGAATCTAATACCGGGTATGGCATTGTACCGCTTACAAACCGGTAAAGATCAAAAAACATATAAGTACCCGCAACTGAGTTGGGATTTGAGGCGACATACTCGTCTATCTTCTTTTTCTGCCAGGCTTGCTTCAATTTATTTACAGAATCCATTTGATCACGGACACGGTACTCTGCATCAACATTATCACCTGCTGCTTTAAATGCTTTCTGCAATTGAGCAAACGCCGGATCGAACTGTTTTTGACCAGGGTCATTCTGATACTTTTGCCAATCGTTAAAAGTTTTAGATCCTGTTACGCTTAGTTTTTTTAACACAGCGCCTTTATCATACCCGTATTTGGTGTAATCATAATGCTGCGATCCGGTAGTATCCGCTATTACATTGATCGCACCTTTTTCAAGGAAGAATTGAGAACTAAAGTTACCTGGTACAAATAAAATGGAAACCATTACCGGTGTAGCGATCTTGCCTTTTAAAACGAATTTTCCGTTCGTGACCCTGCCACTATCCAGCGTTTTTGATATGCGGTCTTCCTCATTAGCAAGTGTAATTTTAACTTTACCGGATCTAACGCCTTTAATGGTTCCTGTTAAGATATAGCCGTCGGTGGCTTGTGCTTTTGCTTCGCTGAATGCACATGCAAAAACCAATACCATCAGGTAGGATAAGGTATATTTTTTCATCTTTTTATGGATTTGGTATAAGTTTATTGTTCAGGTTTATTTCTGTTTGCGGGATAGGGAATATATAATGCGTATCGCTTTTGCCACTGAAAGCCGGTTGCAAAATCTGGGCTTCGGCCAGGGGTAACCTGCGGATCGCAAACCAATCCAAGCCATTCTCTACAAAGAAGTTTTTCACCTGTTCTTTTAGGATTAGTGTCCGTAAAGTTGCAGCATCGGCGGCATCTACTGCCGGATTGGTATAACCCGATGCTTTTTCAATTAATTTCAGATCGGCTTTAGCACCGCTGATGTCTGTTCCGGCGGTTGCGTTGGCCTCGGCCCGTAACAAATACGCTTCAGACAACCGAAACGCATAACTATTTTCCGAAAGCGGAGTTTGTTTGGGATTACCTGTATCGCCGGAATAATATTTAGTTATTTCATTGATATTGCCGTAATATCCGCCGTAGACCGTCCCACCCTGATCATCTTTGTAAAGCCATGTGTTTCGAGGATCACTTTTAAGCAATTCAACAAAAGTTTCGGAAGCTGGATATTGCCCGTAATACTGATTTTGTTGGAATTTATAAGTTTCTGTTGGATAAGGCTGGATACCCAGTATCACCTCGGTGCTGTTGAACCCTTTAGTAAGGAAAAGATCCTGCAGCGAATTTTCCAATTGAAACCCGCCGTTCGTGATCACGTCAGTGGTTAGGCTGATGACCTTTGGCAAATCGGCGGCGGCTCCTCTGTTGATGAGAACCCGTGCCTCCAGCAATTTAGCCGCTGATTGGTTAGCGTAGTACGCTGTGGTATTTGTTTTGGGTAGGTCGGGTATTGCTGCATCCAGGTCTGATAGGATAGATGCGTAGGATTCTGAAACTGTTGATCTTGGCAGATTTATATTATCAGATGTTACAAACTCATCACGAAGTATGATACCGTACTTGCTGTTTGTATCATAATACTGGCCAAAGTACAGTAGTAACTGCGCATTGCCAAAAGCACGCAGAAATTTTGCTTCTGCGATCATCTGGTTTTTTGAGGCAGTCGGTATGGTGGCCACATCTTTCACATTTTTTAAAAAGCCGTTGGCAGCATTTACCAATTGATAACCATACGTCCAGTATTGCGAAACAGCATAACTGGTTGAATTAAGGGTTAAACTGTACACCCCATCTTCTCCGCTTGAGTTGGATAGCGAACCACTAAGTTCTGATGGAACGATCTCATTTACCGATGTCCATAAAATTGATGGAACAGTATTATAATCTGCCCCTGCATTGGCAAACCTGTAGTAAACCCCGTTAAGTACGGTTTTGGCGCTCTTAGCATCAACAATTACATTCCCGTCAACCTCTTGGGTAGTTGGGAAAACATTCAATTGCTTTTTGCACGACCACAACACCGTGCTTGCCAGTAACGCAAGAGTATATGTATATTTTCTAATTTTCATTGCCTGATTTATTGATTGTTAAAACGAAGCTTTTACACCTGCTGAAAATGCCCTTACGGTGGGATAATTGCTTACATCAAAATAGCCGCCCTGTACACTGTACGGATCATTGGAAGTTTCAGGGTCATTACCCGGATACTTGGTTATCGTAAACACGTTTGTGGCAGATGCAAACACAGAAAGGTTTTTAAACCCTGCTTTCTCTATCCACGGCGTTTTGTTGAAACGATAGTTAAAGGTAATGGTGCGTAACTTCAGATATGATGAACTAAAAAGATCGAGCTGGTTTTTATAATAAAAACCGTTATCGTTATTCAATACTACCCTTGGCTGGTTACCTGAAGTGTTGCCCGGATGATAGCGATTAAGCATGATGACGCTGGCATTTGAGCTGCCCACGAAATTTACGCTCGAGATATGATCGCCCCACAGTAGTTTACCTCCATGCGAAAAGGTGAAGTAAAACTGCAGATCGAAGTTTTTGTAGCTAAACTGCTGGTTTATGCCGCCATAGTATTTAGGAGCTGCATTACCAATAATGGTATTAAAGTCGGGATAGGCATAACCGCCGCCTTCATCTTTCAACTGGTACATGGGGTCTCCGATGCCCAGATATGGAAAGTAGTCGTACGGCCCTATGCGCTTTTTATAGTCATCCAGGTCAGCCTGGTTTTTGATGATACCAGTTACCGTTAAGCCTGTTATCAAGCCAAGCGGTTTGCCCTCG
>JAESTD010000161.1 GCA_016763755.1 Mucilaginibacter sp. | reverse complement strand
ATGCCAGGTACAAAACCTGCCCGAGCTGTTCAAAGATGTGGCAGCCATTGATATGCTGCCCGAGAAGATAGATAGCATCAACAACCTGCTCATCAAAAAAACAACTGATGACGAGCGCCCGGCATTAACTATGATGCAGCGCGCGGATAACGAAGATGAATTGACCGACTGGTTGCTTGATCATAATATTAAAGACCTTGATATAGCCGAGAACTTTGTAGAATTTGGTTTCGGCACGGCCGATCTGGAACATTTGAACAGCTGCACCCCATCTCCCAAACTTGATGTAGTTTTGGCCTGGATGAACAACTATCTGCTGCAGGAAAAAATGGTAGCCGATATCCGTGATGCATCGCACCGGATCTCTGAATTGGTAAGCTCGGTAAAAACCTTTACACACATGGACAGGGACACCGACCGCCAGATGCTGGATATTCACGCCGGTATCCGCAATACGCTTACCATGCTCAACTACAAGCTGCGCAAGGCCAATATTGAGGTGAAGGAAGATTTTGACACCAGCCTGCCACAGGTTAAAGCCCTTGCCGGCGAACTTAACCAGGTTTGGACCAATCTGATAGACAACGCCATCGATGCACTCGACGGCCAAACTGGCGGAATGCTTGAACTGCGTACCCAAAAGGACGGCAAGTTTGTTTGTGTGTACATTAAAGATAATGGCCCCGGCATCCCGGCAGATATCCAGTCGCAGATCTTTGACCCGTTTTTTACCACTAAGGAAATGGGCAAAGGTACCGGGCTTGGCCTGGATGTTGTTACACGCATTATTCGCCAGCATAATGGCACGGTTAAGGTAAAATCTGAACCGGGCAACACCGAGTTCACTGTTTGTTTCCCTATCAACGACAATTAGTTTTTTTAGCACATGAGTAACCCCATCATATTTGTAATAGACGATGACCAACAGGTTTTACGAGCCATAAGCCGCGACCTGAAGACCCAATACCGCGAGCATTATCGTGTGCTAAGCACCGCATCGGCCAAAGAGGCGCTCGGTAGCCTGCTCGACCTGAAAAACAAAGGAGAAACCGTTGCCCTATTCCTTTCAGACCAGCGCATGCCCGAGATGGATGGCGTTGATTTTCTTTGCCAAACCATGCAGTATTTTCCTAACGCTAAACGGGTACTGCTTACCGCTTATGCCGATACCGATGCTGCCATTAAAGCCATCAACGAGGTTAAGCTGGATTATTATTTAACCAAACCCTGGGACCCGCCCGAAGAAAAATTATACCCCGTTATTAGTGATCTGCTTGAGGATTGGAAAGGTGTTTACAAACCCGATTTCCATGGCATTAAAGTGGTAGGCTACCAGTACTCCCCGAAATCGCATGATATAAAGGAGTTTCTGTCGGGATACCTGGTGCCATACCAGTGGCTGGATGCTAACACCGACGAGGCAAAATCGCTCATCAAAATCAACAAGCTTGAAGCTAAGGACCTGCCTGCTATTGTTTGTGCCGATGGCGCGGTCATGAAAACGCCTACTCTTAAAGATCTTGCAGGCAAGATAGGTTTAACCCAATCTGCCAAAAACGAATTGTACGATGTGGTGATCATCGGTGCTGGCCCGGCCGGGCTGGCAGCTTCCGTTTACGGTTCATCAGAAGGATTAAAGACATTATTGATAGAGAAAAAAGTCCCGGGCGGGCAGGCCGGTACCAGTTCGCGTATCGAGAACTATCTGGGTTTTCCTTCGGGGCTCAGCGGTGCCGATCTCACGCGCAGGGCCATTACCCAGTCATCAAGGTTTGGCACCGAGTTTTTATCGCCCCAGGCGGTTAAGGAAATTAAAACCAGCGGCGCTTATAAAACGCTGGTATTGGATGATGATACCGAGGTGATAACCAAATCGGTCATCATTACCACAGGTGTTGATTACCGTCAGTTAACTACCAAAGGCATCGATAAATTTACAGGCGCAGGCATTTATTACGGTGCCGCCATGACCGAAGCTGCATCTTGCAAGGATAAACATGTGTATGTAGTTGGCGGTGGTAATTCTGCGGGCCAAGCAGCAATGTACCTTTCTAAATTTGCCAAAGAGGTATTTATCCTGATCAGGAAGCCATCGTTAGAAGAAACCATGTCGTCGTATCTGATCGATCAGATCGGCGGTCAGCCCAACATTAAACTGATGCCCTGCAGCGAAATAACTGAAGCCATGGGCGATGAGAACCTGCATAAACTCAGCATCAAAGACCTTAACACCGGCGACGTCAGCACCGTTGATGCGGATGCACTCTATATATTCATTGGCGCACGCCCGTATACCGAATGGTTGTGCAAGGATATTCTGGTAAACGATCGCGGTTTTATAGAAACCGGCCGAGATCTTAACCTTTGCCCCGATTTTCCGAAAACCTGGAAAAACAACCGTGACCCATACCTGCTGGAAACCAGCTGCCCCGGCATTTTTGCCGCCGGCGATGTACGCGCCGGCGCCATGAACCGTGTAGCATCAGCCGTAGGCGAAGGCTCAATGGCGATTAGTTTCGTTCATAAGTATTTGAACGAGGTGTAACGCTGATTTAGACTGCAAACACCGCATGTCATTGCGAGCGTAGCGTGGCAATCTCATAAGGACAAGCAAGTTCGATCTGCCTATGAGATTGCCACGTCGCTGTCGCTCCTCGCAATGACATAGTTTACTTTCTCTTCCCCACTCAGCAAAAAAGCTTCAGGTTAAATCATAGCACAGTCTTAGCGGGTGGGATGCCGAAATAAATTCGGCATGACGTTCCTTTACATATGGTGAATCCCCTCATAAAAATAAAAAGGGCGCCAAGCATCGCGCCGGGCAGCCCTTAGGTATTAATCACAGTTGGTCTTTAATTTCTTTTTACAGGATGTAAAACATCTTTGAGTTATTATAGCCTCCACCAGCAACAGCCAGCTCGTACTTTTCTTTTTCTTTAAGCATCTGCACTACGTCGCGCTCAATGGTGCGCGATATGGTGATGGTTGGGGTATCGGTAGGTTTATTCTCGAATGGATCCTGCAGGTGTATGGCCATGCTCTCTATCAGGAAAAAAGATGAAGCAATGGCAATAACCACCGGCACTTCTACAACCCCGAAGTACTCTATCAAACCAAACGGCAGCAACAGCACAAACAGCAGCACCGAAAAATGGATGTAGGCCGCATAAGTAGCAGGGAACACCGTATTCTTGATACGCTCGCAACCGCCCATCTCATTGCTGAAACGGGTAAGGGTCTCGTCTAATGCAACTTGTTGAAATTCGTTTATCCAGCCCAGTTTATAAGCACTGCGGATATCTGCGCCTTGCAGCTCCAATATGGCTACGGGAATATTATCGTACTTGCTGATGTATTCGATATCCTCTTTGCTTAAGTATTTTTCCAGGCCTTGCAGCGGGTCTTGGCGGCGCAGGTTACGACTTAGCGCAAAACACCAGGCTACTTGTCGTTTAGCCACACGGTCTACAAAGGCTTTTCGTTCGCCCTCGTGGTATGGCGCATCAACAAACGTGAGCAGTTGGCGGGTAAAACTGCGCACATCATTTACTATGGCCCCCCAGAGCGTACGTGCTTCCCACCAGCGATCGTACGCCTGGTTTGATTTAAAGGCCAATAGTAATGATATCACCGTACCCAAAATGGTGGGTACAGCGATAGGTATCGAGATACGGGTAACATGGAACGTGTTGTACATAATGGCTATCAACACTGAGTACACTGTTACCAGTATCAGTTCTTTTTTCACTTTCCCCAGTATGTATAATACCGGGATATTTTCTTTTAGTAACATAAGGCAGATTAATTTAGGGGGGTTAAACTTCGGTCAACTCTTCCTGAGGTTCTTGTACAGGCTCAGCCTCAGGTTGTTTAATTTGGGCGTAGGTGCGGTTATTAGTGCTGATAACCGGCAGGCCGCTACGTTTTACCAATAATGTAGGGTCGATGCTTGAGCGGTGGATAGGGTTAAACTCATTATCCTCAAGCTCAATTACAACATCCACTTCGTTAAGCTCAATAAAGGTTTTGAACATGCTTAGCGTGCTACCATACAGGAACTCGATCTTAACATCGTTTATCTGCGTGTATTGCTTGCGCAATGCTTCCATGGTATTAAAAAACTCGTCGCTTACCTGTTCATATTCGCGGCTGCGGCGGCTAAGCATCATTATATCGGTAATCGAATCTGATAATTTGAATACATGGACGAATATCAAATTCAACTCTTCCCCTTTAAAACGATTGCATATAGCAGGTACGCATTCTAAAGACGAAGCCTGATAATCAGTTGGAATGAGGATAGTTTTCATAAGTATTGCGTTTAGTTAAACATCAATTGGTATAATGCAATACTACAGTAAGGCGATTAGAAGGGATTAAGACAATCCTTAGAAGATGATTAGAATTAAAAAAATTAATTATGACGATTTATCGCTACAACCGCGATTTACCCGTAAATATTAGAAGCCTCTAACAAGCAGGTATCATCCATTAGAAAATTATTAGAGACGATTTGCCTGGATATGTACCTAACGCAAGAATTTTGAATTTAAGCAACCGGCAGTATCACCTGTATCTCGGTACCTTCCTGTTCTTTCGAGCGGATGCCGATGGCCCCGTTATGCAGGCGGATGATATTTTGCGTAAGCGGCAAACCAATGCCATAGCCATGGAAATCGGTAGTGTTAGATGCCCTGAAGAAAGGCACAAATACGTAGGCTTGTTCTTCTTGCGGGATGCCAATACCTTTGTCTGTTACGCTGATAACGATACGGCCGGTGTAAGATGACAACTGCACACTCACCGGGCTGTTATTTGAATATTTACAGGCGTTAGATACGATGTTGCTTAATGCCAGCCTTAATAAGTTGATGTTGCCCTCGGTATATAGCAGGCTTTCATCATCGGGTAAACTGGCGAAATCAAGGTCTATGGTGCTGCCCGGATTGGTTTTCTTAACCGATCCGGCAACCTCTAATATCAGTTCATCAATACGGATCTTTTGCCAATGCTGCTTTTTGCCGTCGAAACCGGTTTGTGCCAGGCCAAGCAAGCCTTCTAAAATACCTGCCAGTTTTTCGGCCTCGTGCATAATGGTTTGCACCGACTCGCGGCCTTGTTCATTTACTTTATCGCCATTAAGTAATAATTGTGTTTCGCCTGAGATTATAGTAAGCGGCGTGCGTAACTCATGCGAGGCATTGCTTACAAAATTGTTTTGCGTTTCAAACGAGGTCTCCAAACGGGTAAGCATGTTATTAAAGGTATGCACCAATTCGGCTATCTCATCCTTGCCCTTTACCTCGTCCAGCCGCATGTGAAGGTTATTGGCAGTAATGTTTTTTACCCCTTTAATAATGTTACGTACCGGCTGTACCGTAAAGTACGAGAATGCTTTACCGGCAACATAAGCCAGCACAATAAAAGTAATAAACACCAGAATAAGCACCCGCTTTAGCTGAGCCAACTCCTTAAAGCCATAAGGGTCATTAGCTGTAACGATTACAATGTACTTACCGCTACTTTTGGTAAACATGCGCCCGGCGTAAAAGTGATTATGGCTAATATAGCGTGCTTTTTGACCAGACAATACTGTGCGGTAAAACTCATCCGGCAGGCCCTGCACCCGGTTAAACATGGGTTTCTTAGCCGAATCAATCCTTGCAATATATTCCGTTTCGTTGGCTAATTTTTCCAGGTATTGCTGGCGCACGTGCTTATAAGCCAACGACTCCTTATCGGGATCGATATTCGTTTCGGCGGCAAGGTTTACGCGGGCTTCCAATCGTTTAAAAAAGTCCTCGAAATTAAATTCAGATACAAAGTAAAAGATAGACGCGTTGAGCAGGATAAGCCCAACGGTAGATATGGCAACAAACAGCAGGGTTATTTTAGTTTGCAGCTTCATTAGCGTTCTCCGGCTTAAACATGTAGCCCATACCAAATACGGTATGTATTAGCTTGGTATCATAGCCGTTATCCAGCTTTTTGCGCAGATAGTTCACATAAACATCAACTACATTGGTACCCATGTTGAAATCAATATCCCAAACGTTTTCCAGTATCTGTATGCGCGATAGCACCATGTTCTGGTTTTTAATAAAATACTCGAGTAAGTGATATTCGGTAGCAGTAAGGCTGATCGACTTATCGTTACGTTTTACAGTTTTTGATGTGGTATCAACTTCCAATCCGCCTACGCTGATAACAGTTTTTGGCGTACCTCCTGCCTTGCTGCGGCGCACCAACGTGCGGATACGTGCTTCCAGTTCGGGAAATTTAAAAGGTTTGGCCAAATAGTCGTCAGCGCCGGCGTTAAGGCCTGTTACTACATTCTCAGTACTTGATAGGGCGGTGAGCATTAAGATAGCCACACTTTCATTCTCTTTTCTTATCTCCTTGCAAACCTGTATGCCATTCATACCGGGCAGCATGATATCAAGTATTATAACGTCGAACTGATGAGCTTTGGCCATCTCCAGGCCGGTGTTACCATCGGCGGCAACGCTAACTTCCATACCTGCTTCGGTAAGGCCGCGTACTATTACTGAAACCAGTCCCGGTTCATCTTCAACAATCAATACTTTCATTTATGTGGCTTTGGGGTATAACCAAGTCTACAAAATAAAGGTTTTATGGCAAAACTTGGGTACATAGCGAAATAAAAATGGGCTACGTGTTCCATTGGCTGAAGCCACGGGAATGAATGCGTCGATTCATTACAGTCCCATTCACGGACGGATGTTAAAATTCGACAAAAAAAAACAGCCACATCTCCCCCGAAATATGGCTGTTAAGTTTTAAAAATAAGGTTTAGTTCCAACACCGCTAAAGTACAATGTTGCCGGCGGGTGGTTTACCGTTATTCATCCTAAAAAAAGGGGAAAATCACCCTT